>JBAZNZ010000002.1 GCA_041648975.1 Candidatus Omnitrophota bacterium
GTCCTGGTTGTCCCCGTCGAAGTCGCCTGTTACCATGAGTTCAGGGCTTAACGTGTGGAGCTGTGTCCACTGGGGGGTGCCGTTGGAATCCCATACGTGGATACCGAATTCCCCGTAATCGAGGATCACTTCGTCTTTATGCGCCTGCTGATCGGTTATGAGGTAATGATACCCCATATCCAGGATTCCGGAATCCGGCTTCTGATCGGTGCGGGTAGTGCCGTCGTCCGCTTCAACTTCCCGGCTACCGGCATTAACGCATGGGCTATCGGCCTCCTGGCCCGCAGCCGTCTGGCTCAAATAGTAATCACCATCCGGCCCGGTAACAAAGAGCGGATCGGTCGAAATATTGCCGCCGCCGTCCGTGTAAGGACCATCATAATCCCCGTTCGCATTACCCCAGACATTGTTATAGGAAACTACCGGATTAGCGCCGCCGTATGCACATATCCCGCGCTTGCCGCCGTCGGTATTACCATTATTCTCCGCGATTATATTGTTGCGGATAGCGGGCGTAAAAGTTTCCGGTCCTGCCAGGACATACTGCATTTTTATTGAATCGGCGACCACCTGACCCGAGGCGTGTTCGCGTAAAATGATATGATGGTCCTGGCCCGCCGTAAAATGGTACTGCCCCAACAATTGTCCCAGCCACCCGGTAGTGCCTCCCGTTTGATTCACATATACGGTCGTGACTCCTCCGTCATGATGGATCTCGTATCCGGCCGAACCGCTATGCGCCGCTCCTCCTGTCCATGTCGCGTATACATTATAATCGCCGGACGCGACTATCTTGGGAATCCATTTAACGAAGTCCGAACCGTTTCCTGCCTCATGTAATTTATACCTTCCCCAGTTAGCCTGCGCATTGATTTGTTCGTTCCAATTTCCCGCGTAGGTGAAATAACCGGCGTTCTGCTGGTCATCGGCCTCGGACGTGCTCGGAACCCGGTTGCATACCATACCTCCGCTCTCTCCGTTTCCCGTAATGGTATTGTTCTCTACCAAGATCTGGCCTTCCAGATCAAGGCCGCCGAAACTTACGCCTGTCTGACCGTTATTTGCCACGAGATTGTTAAAGAACGCCCCGTAGGAATTGTTTGATTCAAACCCCAACCCGGCGTTTTCGGTGATTCGCGAATTTCTTATATCGAAAGTGGAAAAACTCCATACGCCGATTCCCCGCCCGTTGTTTTGAGTGACAGTTATGTTATCGGCATTGAATGAACTATTTCTGCTAATACCGATAGCGCTGATCCATAGATTGCCCGCAGGGCCGTTTGCGTAGATGCTGGAATCCGATATATTCAGGGAAGAATCTTCAACCTGAACCGAATCATACTGCCCCAGGGATTGCGAGATCTGGCAGTTCGTTATCGTGGCGGAGGAATTATTCCACATGCCGATAGCGCGCCTATTGTTGATGATCTTGCAGTTCTTAATGACGATCAAGGACGAATAGTTCATCTCTATGGCGCGGGCATCTTCTTGCATAAAAGCGCCTGTTACGGTAAAGCCGTCTATGGTTATTCCCGACCTGTTCCACAGGCCAAGTAGCGCCCATCCGCCCCTGCCGGTTCCATCGATGATGGTCTCATTCGCCGCGGCATCCCGCGACCAATTGTTCGCGCTGTCGTATCCGCCTTCAAGGATCATCCCGTCCTCGAAGTGAATGTTGTCGCTCGATCCCGAATATGTGCCTTTGGAAACGCATATCTTCGTTCCGCCTGTCGCGTTATGCGATATCGCGTCACCCAGGTCCTTATACGGGTGGGCCTTTGTGCCGTCCTCTTCGCCGGTCGCGGCCGCGTTGACGTATATCCTCACTAACGCCGATAAAATAGGCGAATAGGTCTCGGCCGTATCATCGTCTCCGAAATCATAATAGGTATACAACCTGTAATAATATGCGTCCGAGGAATTGTCGATCGTGTCATCGACGAAGTAATTCGCTTCCGGATCCGTTATCTCAGCCACGTTCGTAGAGTTCTTATCAACATCGATCGTGGTAGACCTGTATATCTCGTATTTTTCGATATTCGCGCTGTTTGGATCTTCCGACGGATCCCACTTCATCCTGACCGACGGAACATCGTTATTCCATAATACGCATGCCTTTTCCTCAACATTCGGGCCATAACCTAATAAGTAGTTCCAATCCTTAGGAGTCATGTCAGGCAGTATCCCGCCCAAGGTCGCGATCCCGGGATCGAGATCGTCGTTAATGATCTCATTGGCTAACAGGGCGTTCATATAGAAACGTATATCCCGCGGATTCGTAAGGAGCTCGTTCATATCTACCTGGACAGCCAAACCGGAACCGATCTCATTACCGTCCCCATCTTCAAAATAAGCGGGTATGGTAATCAGCGGATGCCCGGCGTCGGCAAGATTCGTCCTTACCTGATCCAACATATTTCTTACTTCGCTTTCTTTAGATAAAATATCATCTCTTTCATCCTGCGGCACACCCGGCTCATAGAACATGATAAAATGCTCTTTGTCGTCATTGGGGCGCGCCCTTATGAACGTCGAAGCGGCATTATAAGAGTCGATCCCGGAAATAAGGGCCGTTTTCGCCTCGCCGAGAAGCGCGCGCATCTGCTCGTCCGTAAGGTCCGTTCTAAGCTTAAACATGTCCGGGTAGTCATTCAGCATGAACTGGGCTATGCCCAGGTTTCCTTCGCCGAAAAATAACGGCTGTAAATTCGCATTATCCCCGTCGCTGGATTCGTTCAACTTTATATTGAACTTCATGAAATAGAGCATGGCTTCGATGGCCTTCGCGTCACCATAATCAAGGTCTATCACCTCGCCCGCCTTAAGATCGGGCAAGTGGGCAGAGGTTATCTGGTCAGTAAACCCGTTAGTTATAATCGATAGGTTAAGGAGGGCTTCGTTGATCTGCGTAACGGTTCCAGCCATCAGGCCCTGTCCCTCCGTCATGTCGGGATATGGCCTACAAGGGACTATCCTCACGGCGTCGGCCGCGATATCCTGGCTGCCGTCGGTCTCCAGCGTAATCGTGTTTCCAGTAAGGCTTGTGAACTGGAAGACGCCCAGGCAATACCACTGACCATAATTATTATATTCCTTTATATCGCGTGTTTTGAGTTCAGCGCCTGACGACATTACCTTATATTGATAGCCAGAGTACTCTGACTCCGCCGCCTTAGGAGCGCTGAAATATACAAGATATTCCTTGCTGAAATCAGGGACATCGAATGTCCACGTCGCTGTGGCGGAGCTTCCCGCTGCATGTTTGTGATAATTCTGCTTAACGGAATTCCCATACTCTGTCTCAGCAGTCCATCCGCTTTCAGTGGTCGCGAAGCCGATTGCGTCGGAATCGTCTATTACGATGCCGCCATATAAAAATTTCATGGCGTCGGCCACAACACGGCCCGTCGAAGTATTATCGGAGAGTGTAACTGATGTAGTTGCACCGGTGGGAAAATAATAGGCTCCCAGATACTGCCACCCCTCATGATTCCTCTGGTCTACTAATATGTAAAAACCATCAAGTCCGCTTATCCGGTACTTAGCGTCTGTAGCATTCGTGTCGGCTCTGGCCACCCAGGCATACACGTCATAATATCCGGCAGTGGTTATACTCGGAGTCCATCTTGCGACATTGGCGCCTGTGCCTGCTTCATGATAACGGCATGACGTGCCATAAGCAGTTTCCAGGTCTGTCGGCTCACTGTAAGTTCCCCATGCGGTGCCTTCAAAGCCGGCCGACCCGTCATCCATTATAATAGTATCAACGGGCGTTACAGTATTAAAATTAGGTTCGCCCTCATCATCGAATATTATCGGTTTATTTTCCCATTGGGTGCCGGTCGGCCCGAATATCTCTAGTTCGCGAAGTTTCGCTTTGAGATTTGCGTTCTGGGAGATCACCGTAGCGGCATGCCAGAAATTCTCGGGTTGACCTGTAGGATTCGCCGTAAGCGCCGCGTCAAATTCCGTATGTGCGCCAACCATATCGGCTTCACCCAGGAAAAGCGCCTTGCCGTCATCGAGATTGCCGGGCTCGGCAAATCCTGCAGCAGACGCCAACATTAAAATTGACAAGACTACCGTTGTTACCGATATAATTTTCATTTTTCTAAACATGCCTATTCCCCCCATTTTTGTCCATTGCATTATAATATCCTTGTAAAAGCCCTTAACCGTTTCAGCCTGTCATTTCCCAATTCAAAATCTTTCAGGTTCACATCCGTATCGACCATATCTGCTTTAACGGACCTGCCGTCATATCCAAGGATACAGTTTCCGCGGGCGAAAAGCCGGCTTTTGGCGCTGTCCCATCTCAAGTTATCGCAGACAAGCGCCCTCCTGTTCTCTGTCATAATCATTACGTTGCCGGATAAATCTATCCGGCCGGCCGCCAATGCGGCTACTTCGGCGTCTTTAACTCCATGGCCGTAAGGTACATCGATCACTGCTTTCTTCGATCGCATGGACGACACCCGGACGTTCTTCTCGTAAAAAATGACCTCCACATCCCGTATCTCTGCGGTTTTGACCGGTCCAATGGCAAACAGGCTAATCTTTTTCGCGGCAGGATTGAGCGTTTTACCGTGAATAGTGAATTCCTTATCGCGGCCGTTATTCGCATATTTTGTGAAATTGATTTCCTCGAATTTTAGGATTTGTGAAGACGGTTTGGAGTTTTCGCTATTATTTATTTTGTGATTAAAATTTATCGCAGCAAGTGACATACACATGGCGGGTATTATAACAATAGATAAGATTGTTTGAGCTTTCATATTGACATGCCCAATTCTTGGGCAATTTCCACTATATGATACATGTAACACGGTGTCAAGGAAATATTCCACATTTTTAAATTCTTAACCTTTACTTCCATATCTCCGGACGCCTTGAAAACGAAAGCATGAATGCCTTGACGAGCTTGGGGTCGAACTGTGTAGACGAGCCGCGCTTTATTTCAAATAGGGCCTCTTTCCTTGTGTAGCCGCGTTGATAAGGCCTGTTAGTGGTGAGCGCGTCAAAAGTATCGGCTACGGCGATTATCCTGCCCTGCAGCGATATCGCCCTTCCCTTTAACCCGTTCGGATATCCGCTTCCGTCAAAACGCTCGTGGTGTTCCAATATACCGCGCACTATCTTATGGGCGGCGTCTATGCCCTCGACGATCTTTACGCCTATCAGCGGATGGTGTTTTATGTGGGTCCTTTCGAAAGCAGACAGCTTTGAGGGCTTGGACAGGACATTCTCCCTTATCCCTATCTTCCCGACATCGTGGAGAAGGCTCGATAACTTTAGGTTCTCCAGCTCTTCCCCGGCCAGCTTCAGCGCCTTGCCTAAGGCATAACTGTATTTCATGACACGTTCCGAGTGTCCGCTCGTATACTGGTCCTTGGCGTCGATGGCTCTGACGAGCGACTTCGTTGTGCTTAAAAAAAGGTTCTTCAGGCTTTGATAAAGCCTGGCATTCAGGAGGGCTATGGCGATATGATTGGAAAGCGCAGCCAATAATTCTTCGTCTTTTTTTGTAAATAGATGCCCAGGACGCTTCCTGTTGCTTGCGATCAGGGATCCGACGATAATGCCGTCTTTCTTAAGCGGGACCGCCAGGAACGACTGGACGGGTATCTTCTCCCTCATGAACGGCAGCATCTTATCTTTAAATATCGAACTGCGGCGCACGTCATTTACTATCAAGCTCTTCTTCTTCCTTACCAGCTGGCCGTTTATCACCTCCCAGCTGCCCATCAATTTAATGTTATCTATCTCGTCGGCGCTGAAACCCTCTGCCCTGGCCAGCATAAGGTGAGCGCGGCTTTCGTCGGCCAGGAATAACGAGGCGTGGTCTGCGCCGAGCGCCTTTATCGATTCTTTCAGGACGAGGTCGGAGACCTTATCCATATCCAAAGACGAGCCCACTATCCGGCTCACATCCAGCAGTATCTTCATCGATTCATATCGCTTATAATGTACGGCCATTGCGCTCCGATCTTTTAAACTATTTTGATGACGACCAATGTCATATCGTCATGCTGGCTCGCCTTGGGCTCAAAGGCCCTCACGTCTTTTTCTATCGCATCGAGGATCTTCGCGGAAGAGAGCCCTTTATTAGCCTTGATCACGGCCGACAACCTTTCGCTTCCATACATATCCGATCCCTCGTTCATCGCTTCCGTTATCCCGTCGGTATAGAATACGAATACGTCGCCGGGCGCAAACACCGCTTCCTTTTCGGCATAGTCGCCTTCAATAAGGCCCAGAGGAGTGCCGATGTCGACATCGAGAAAATCGGCTTCGCCTGTCTGCTTCATATGGATGAGAGGCAGATGCCCGCCGTTAGAATAGGTAACCGTTCTTTTTTTATTATCAAATACGGTATAGAATACCGTAACGAAAAGATTCGACGCCGATTCGCTGACCAGTTTTGAATTAAGACGGGAGAGCACGTCTTTAGGGTGGGAATCCGGCGTAGTGAAGAACTTGAAAGCTCCTGTGACCATAGCCATGAAGAGGCTAGCCGGTACGCCTTTGCCCGAAACGTCGCCAATCATAACTCCGAGCCTGCCGCCCCCAAGGTTCAGGAAATCGTACAGGTCCCCGCCAACCTGCCTGGCCGTAAACATCGCCGCGACGATATCCATGCCGTTCACCTCGGGCAGTTTTTTCGGCAGGAAGCTCTCCTGTATCTTTTTGGCGATGCCCAGCTCGTTCTCTACCATCAGCCGTTTCGTCCATTCGGCTACATATTTGTAAAGGGTGAGCCCGAGATAACAGAATATCATGGCCGCTTCAGGGTAAACGACGTCTATCCATACGCCGGACTTTATGAACAATCCGACGGAGAGGCCCGCGAATATTGCTCCTATGGCTATAAGCGACAAAAGGCCTTTGACCGGCTTCATGCTTAGCGCGGCCAGCGACACAAGGATCCCCAAAACCAGCAATATCAATAAATTCATTTCGCGGGAGGCGCGTTGAATAAACCTGTTATTCAGCACGGAGTTGAAGATCTCCGCATGAATGCCGACGCCCGGATACAGGGTCTCGAAAGGATTGGGATGCAGATCGCCTGTTCCTGCCGCGGTCAGGCCGATTATACACACCTTGTCCTTGAAAACCTTGGGGTCTATGCTGGGTTTCTGCCCGGATACATAAGCGAAGTATGACTGGAGCACATCCACATATGAGTAGTGTTTATAAACGTCCCCCCACCTGCCGGAGAAGTTTATGATCATATTGGAATCGTCGTCCAGAGGTATCTTGCCGGTCTTTCCGAAAAGAAGGTATTTGCCGGGTTTAAGTTTGATCTCACTCTCGCGTATGCCCAGGTAATCGCACGCGACGAGGAAAGATATATACGGATAAAAGGCGTTCCCGTATCTTAAGTAGACGGGGATCCTCCTGAACTTCCCGTCCTTGTCTGGGACTATATTTATATGGCCGCTGCCCTTAGCGAGCATCAGGAAATTGTCCTGGCACTTTGCCACATAACCGCGCGCCGATATCATCTTCGATACATTCTTTGTATCGAAATCGAACGCTGAAGGAAGATAGACGTTGCCGGCTTTCCTCATGGCGTCCTCTATCTCCCTGTCATTGTCCTGAGGTTCGGCAAAGAGAAGATCGAAGACTATGGCCTTGGCGCCGAAATCGGAGAGCGCCCTTATGAGAATAGCGTGATAGCTCCTGTCGAACGGGAACCTTCCCAATTTCTTCAGGGAGTCTTCGCCGATCTCTATTATCACAACCTTATCCGTCGCAGGCACGGTCGACCGTATCAGGAACCTGATATCGAGCGCTCCAAGCTCATAAACATCGAACAGCCTGAAATATGATAACGCGAATACCGGCAGGATGATCAAAGCGAGGATGATCGGACCGGATAGTTTTTTAATGCCGAGTGGTTTCATCTTTTAGAACATGTAGTATACACCGGCCGTGTAAAGGTTATCGGTATATCTCTCTAACGGCTCATTGGACTGGTTTTCGGTATAGGAATAGTTCACAAAAGCGGATATGTTCTTCGTGAGATCATACATAAGTGACGTAGTAACGGTATACTGCTTGTCCTTTTGCACAACGTATTTATCGCTGCAAAGCCTGGAATCGTAATTCCTTAACTGATAGTAGAAACCGGTAATAGTGTAAAACTTCGGATTGAAATACTGGATTATGGAAAAACCGAGCCTGTAGTTCAAATAATCGTAATAATCGTAATACTCGTCGTTGGAATCGTTAAAATATACCTGGTTCGTCATCCTTAACTTGGTTATGTCCGTCGGAAAGAAGCCCAGCTCATGCTCGACAAGGTTTCGCGTATCGACTCTCAGCTTTGAACCTTTGTTCCCGTTCGCAAGCCTCGCTTTCCTGCCGGTGTAATCCCTGCCAAGAAATCTGTATGTGACCTTCTGGTATATCCTCTTCGTTATCTTATGCTTGATGCTCGTATTCACCTCGTTGCCTATAAAAGTGCCGTTCGTGTCGTGGGAGAACCACAACCCCTCAAAACCGTATCCGACACTCAGCGTAAACATATCGAAGAGGCCCTGTTCTATACCGGCATAAGCATTCCCGTCGAGCATGTTGACATCGTTGATCCTGAAATAATTCACATTCATCATATTAAAACCGAAATAGGAGCCCATCGGCCCGTATTTAAAATCATTTAAGGGATATTTGAAATCCATCCCCGCCGTCTCCTGGACATATCCGTCGCTCTTCTTGTTGGAATTAAAGAGCGGGTTGGTGTCCAATCCCATCGTCACACCGACGATGGAATTGGCGGAGAGCTTATCCTTGGACGGGACGGTCCTTTGCCTTTGCATAAGGAACCTTTCAGTCGGCCTGGTCACAACTTTATATTTCGGCTCCTGCTCCTCCACCGTATCCGTCGCGGCGAGTATCGGGCCCGCTGAAAATGAAAAAGCAACGCACAGAAGCAACATTAAAGCTTTCTTCCATCCAGAAATATTTCTCATACGATTTCCTCCGGCGATCATCATGTAGGACCTTAGGTCGTGTCCGGTATGCTGACCCCTCCTTGCCTGGCCTCTATCCTCTGTTCATCCCTGTTTTCATTGACGTTATCCTTTTTAGAGTCTAGCTGGTCTATGGCATTCCCCATGTTGCCTGCCTGGTTGAGATTAACCATAGACGACAACCCCAACCTTGACAGCACATCCTGCCTCCACTCATTCCACTTCTGGAAGTCGCCGGCCGTCAACCTCTCGAGGATCATCGCCTTATCCTTTTCCAGTATCAGCTTCCACCCCTCTTTTACATTTACCATATCCCCTTTTATATTACCGAACTCATCCAATATCGCCGTATAAATAGAATCCTCGAGCGCGCTGAACATGGAAGCCGCCTCATCGGCGCTTACGGTCCAGCCTGTTGCCCTTGCGCCGCTTAAACCGAGCGGTGTCTTTACCTCAAATGCCGACCCCTTGGGAAGATCGTTAATGAGCGCCATGGCCGTCCCGCTCATGAGCTCGATCAAGTAAGGCGATTCGGACTTCCTCACGAATACGTCGGAATTCGGTTCGATCCTTACTATGTTGGCGTCTTTTTTTGAGAAAGATATCTCGACAGCTTCTTTATCGAGCGTCTTTATCCTATCGCCGTTACCGACGGCCATCTTCAGATCGCACGGGCTCCATGTATTAGTCCCGGACTTCATTATCTTGGGATCGCCTTTCAGATAGACGATCTTAACATCACCCTGCTGAGCCTTCGCCATATTGAAGAAAACCACGGACATCGCCGCAAATACTATAAAAATAAGTCCAAACCTGACCGGCTTAACCATGTAGCACCCCTTCCTATTTGCTCCCCTTCATTAAAAGTTTCCATGGATGGCGCTTTATATCCTCGCTGAATTCCTTGAAATTTACCGTGGTCTGTTCCAGGTTATTGGCGATGTTGCCTATATGTTCCTTATTGTCTTTGACTACGCCTGTTACATTTTCGGCCAGAAGCTTGACCTCTGCCAGGGTCTTGTCCAGGTTCTCGGCTATCGCATCCGCCCTCTTCATGAGTTTTCTCATCTCTATAGGGTCTTCGCTTAATAGGACCGCCCCGTCTTTAACAAATGGCTTTTCAACCGAACCGGAAGTGATACCTATATAGGCGTCCCCTATCATGCCGGACGTGGATATGAAAGCGACCGAGTCCTCATGTATCCTGGCAGTGTCTTTGATAGAGAGGACGAGCTCTATCTTTGTCTCCGGCACATACTGGAACGCTATGCTGTTCACGCGGCCGACTTCTATGCCGGCAAGCTTTACAATGGAGTCTATCTTTATGCCTTCAGCGTAATTGAAGTAGGTCTTCACCTTATACGGCTTACTTTTAAAATCGGTGGTCTTTACCCAGAAAGTAAGCCCCACTACTATCGCCGTGATGACTATTACGCCTGTCTTCATCTCATTATTTATCTTCATCTCATTTCCTTTCATCAAATTTTTTACTTATAACTTAAAACTTACGACTTATAACTATTTTATGAGCTGCTCCAGGTAATCGTCTTTCTGCTGGAAAAACCTTATAGGCCCGTCGGGGCTGCCCATGACGAACTGCTGGACCATCTGGTTCGAACTCTTCTTTATCTGCTCCGGCGTCCCCACCTCGAGGACTTTTCCTTCGTAAAGCATCGCTACCCTGTCCGCTATGGAAAATACGCTCTTCATATCGTGGGTCACCACGATGCTCGTTATGGCCAGTTTCTTGGAAAGATCTATTATGAGTTTGTCTATGACGCCGGCGACTATCGGGTCTAAGCCCGCCGTCGGTTCGTCGTAAAAGACTATCTCCGGGTCCATCACTATCGCGCGCGCCAGCCCCACCCTCTTCCTCATGCCTCCTGAAAGCTGGCTCGGCATGAGATCCTCGAAGCCCCTCAAGCCCACAAGCTCCAGCTTCATCTTTACCACTATATCGATAACGCTCCTGTCGAGCCTGGTATGCTCCCTGAGCGGAAGGCTGACGTTCTCTCCGACAGTCATCGAATCGAAGAGCGCTGACGACTGGAACGACATCCCGATCTTCTTCTTGACCTTGTCCATCTCGTCTTCGTTCAAAACGCTGAGGTCTTTTCCCAGCACGTGGACCTTGCCGGAATCGGGTTTCAGCGCGCCGATGAGATGCCGGAGGAATGTGCTCTTGCCGCACCCCGAGCCCCCCATTATCACGAACGTCTCGCCCCTGTATATCTCAAGGGATATGCCGTTCAGTATGGTCCGGTCGCCGAATCTCTTCACTACCTTATCGGCCTTTATTATAATCTCTTTTTCCATATATTCATCGGCCTATTTCTGAGTAAAATAGAATAATCCCGTCAATATACAGTCAAACAGGATTATCAATATGAAACTGGTAACCACGCTGAGCGTCGTCGCCTTGCCCACGCCTTCGGCTCCGCCCTTCGCCCGAAGGCCCATGTAACATCCTATCAAAGAGATTATGATCGCGAATACGACGCTCTTGATGAGCCCGGTCCAAACGTCTTTCCACTGCATAAATTGGAAAGAGAACGTCAAATACCTGTAAGGATCGAGGCGGAGATTGAACACCCCGACTAAAAATCCTCCGAAGATGCCTGTCATATCGGCAACTATAGTAAGACACGGCAGCATTACAAGAAGCGCCAGGAACCGCGGCACAACGAGGAACCTTATCGGGTTGAGCGCCATAGTCTCAAGCGCCTCTACCTGTTCCGTTACCTTCATCGTCCCAAGTTCAGCCGCAATGGCCGCGCCGACGCGCCCGGCCACGACAAGCGCAGTAAGAACCGGCCCGAGCTCCCTGGCAATGCCTACGCTCACCATCGGCGCCACGAATATATTCGCCCCGAACCTGGACAGCTGGTAAGCGCTCTGCATGGCTATAACTATCCCGGTGAAAAAGGATACGAAGAAAGCTATGAGGAAAGAGCCGGCACCGGCAAATACCATCTGGCTGAATATGCTTTCGCTCTTCACGAATTTGTTCTTCAAGGGCCCGGCTATGAGCCAATAGAGCGTATCAAAAAATAGGGCCAGCACATCCGAGATCTGCCGGCCCGTATTTAAAATAATGCCGCCTGTCTTTTCAAATAAGTTCATAGTATGACGGCCTCGCTACATGAACGTTGAGATGGCTTCTTCTTCGTCTGCCATTATTTCAAACAGCTTCTCGAGCTTGGTTATCTCGAAGAGGCTCTTTATCTTTGGAGAAAGGCCGGTTAACCGCAGTCTTCCGCCGTAAGCTTTCATATTCTTTAGTGTCTCCACCAGAGTCGCAAGCCCGGATGAGTCCACATAAGTGACCTTGGTCAGGTTTATAACTATCTTTGGCGTCTTTTGGGAAAGCAGCTTGTCGAAGGACTTCTTTATAGCCGGACTTGAGTTTATATCTATCTCGCCGTCTACATTACATACAGTCAATCCGTTCTTGGATTCTATCTTAACGGCCATAAATCATCTCCTTTTCTGCTTCGCCTTTCACGCGTCTAATGTTCTGAATCTTTTTATCATCCTTATTCTATTTCCTGATTCATTGAATTCGACCTTGTCCATCAATTTCAATATAAGATATACGCCTCTGCCGGAATTCCTGAGGATGTTTCCATCCTTGGTAGGATCCGGAAGGAGCTTATGGTCAAAACCCGCTCCCCGGTCCTCGACCTCGATATTAAGGATACCGTCATCGACCCTGCAATCCACCTTGACCGGTAATTTCCTGTTCGATCGGTTGCCGTGGACGATCGCGTTCCTGACGGCCTCTTCCACGCATAACTTTATATCGAACAGCGCTTCTTCTTCCAATTTATATGGCAAAAGGCTTTTAGTGATCTTCGAAGAGATTTCTTTTACATACTTTATCTCGCTGGGAACAGTTATAATAATCGCTTTAGCTCCGTTCTATTTTTCCGTGAATTTACCGATCGCCCGTATCCTGGAGTACCTCATATCCAGCAATTTGGTCCCGGACAGGCCCTTTAACTCGGCCAGGTCCTTCTTTATTACCTTCTTTATGTTATCGGCCGACTCCTGAGGATTCCTGTGCGCCCCGCCGAGAGGTTCTTTTATTATACCATCGATAATTTGCATTTCAAATAAATCTTTCGCCGTCAATTTCAGCGCTGCGGCCGCGTCAGGCGCTCTCGAGCGCTCCTTCCACAATATGGCCGCGCACCCTTCGGGGGATATCACCGAATAATATGAATTTTCAAGTACATATGTCCTGTCGCCGATACCTATGCCGAGCGCCCCGCCGGATCCGCCTTCCCCGATAACAAATATGATCACCGGCGTAGCCAGGTCGGCCATCCTTCTTAAATTGTACGCGATCGCCTCAGCCTGGCCCCTCTCTTCAGCGCCTATCCCCGGATACGCTCCCGGCGTATCAATAAACGAAATTACCGGCAGGCTGAACTTTTCGGCCATCTTCATCACCCGGATAGCCTTCCTGTACCCTTCCGGATGCGCGCTGCCGAAATTCCTTTCAAGGTTCTCTTTGGTATCCTTCCCCTTCTGGTGTCCTATAACTACGATATTTTCACCGCCCACTTTCGCCAGGCCGCAGATCATCGCCTTGTCGTCGGCGTAATGCCTGTCGCCGTGGATCTCTATGAAATCCGTCATCATCATATCTATATAGTCAAGTGTATACGGCCTTTTGGGATGACGGGCTATCTGCACCCTCTGCCACGGAGTCAGGTTATCATATATCTCTTTCTTTATGCGAGAGAGCTTCTCCTCGAGTCTTGTTACCTCCCCGGATATGTCTATGTCCTTATGGGCGGTGAACCCTCTGAGCTCGCCTATCTTCCTCTCCAGCTCTAATATGGGCTTCTCGAATTCCAACCCGTAAACATGTATAGCCATGTGATACTCCAATAGATTCCGCGATAAGTTACGTAACGTTACATAAAGTTACGTAAGGTTACATAATGTTACCGCCAGCACTCAATATTTTTAAAACTCGCAACCTTATGTAACCTCATGGAACCTGATGTAACCTTATGCAACATCCGCGAATCTTTAGTCGACGATCAGCACTTCAGTCCCCTCCGGGACTATGGTATATAACTCTTCGACTTCCGCGTTCTTCATCCTCACGCAGCCTTCTGTGACGCTCCTGCCTATCGATTCGGGCTCTATCGTCCCGTGGATCCCGTACCCCTCTTTGGATATACCGAGCCACCTGGAACCGAGCACATTCTTAGGATCCCCGGACTGAACCACCCCTCCGGTGGGCGGATACCATGGCGGATCGACTATCTTGGTCGTGATCTTGAACGTGCCTACCGGCGTGCATGAATTTTTGCCGGTAGAGACCCTGTATGTCTTCAATATATTTTCATTGTCCTTAAGCGTCAATATATTCTGTGACTTATCGACCGCTATGCTGAACCTGGATTTATTAATCTTGATATTTTCCCCTACCCTGATAGCGTTGTTCTTAAGGCCGTTCGCCTTTGCTATCAACTCTACGGTGGTGCCGTATTTTTTCGCGATCCTGGTCAGCGTGTCGCCCTTCTGCACCTCATAAGAAACAGAGTCCGGGGTCGGTATAGGCGAGAACAATATCTGCACGTTCACATTCTCCAGCGCCTCCTGCGCTTTCAATATCTCCCCCGACGCCGGGAACTTCTCTACTAACTTCTGGTAGGCGTCCCTCGCGTTCAGCAGCTCGCCGGATTTTTCGTATGTGGATCCGAGCAAAAAATAAGCCGTCAGGGCTTCGGCCGATCCGGGCGACTTCACTATAAGTATCTTCAGGTTCTTTAACGCTGTTTCGGTCTGGCCCTGCTCGAGCAATTTCTTGATGTCGCCCAGCTTCATGACGGATTGATTAATAACCGCCGCGGACGACGCAGCCGCCCCTGATGGGGCTTTCGTTGAAATTATAATGTACCCTAGGACAGAGGCCGTTATTAAGAATAATATAACCGCGCCGACAATCAGGAATCTCTTATCCATTTAATATTGCCCCCGTTAAAAGTTATCACTTATAGAACAGCAATGAGACGAGGATGCCCAGGACCATGCCCGCCCAGACTTCTATGGGCGTGTGGCCGATGAACTCTTTCAGCTTGTCTTCGTCTAATTTCTTTTTCCAGTATATATCTTCCAGCATCTTATTCAATATATTGGCCTGCCGGCCCGTGGCGAGCCTTACGCCCTGCGCGTCGAAAAGGACTATGAGGGTGAACGTAACGGTTATAGCGAACAGCGCGGAATCAAAACCATATGTAATACCCACCGACGTCGCGAGGGACGATACCGCGGCGCCGTGAGAACTGGGCATGCCGCCGGAGCCGACAAACCACCGGAAGTTGAACTTCTTTTCCCTGAACACGCCAAGCAGGACCTTTATCGTCTGCGCTATGAACCATGCGGCCGCCGATGTCCAGAATATGTAGTTGTGGCTGAACTCAATTAGGTTTGCAATCATATTAGCTTTATATTATAATATATAAAATCCGGTTATTCAAATAGAATATAGCATATAACGCGAGGAGGGCGGTCATGAGAAAACTGTTGGCGCTTACCGCAATAGCGATAGTAACGGCGCTTTTGGCGCCGTCCATATGCTTAGCGGGCAGCAACGAGCTGTCGTACCTGATTAATAAAGGAAATCCTATAAAAGTTTTCATGAAAGATTTCGTTAATGAATCCGGGCAGAATCAGCTGGTAATGGGAGAATTAGAGAAAACGGTGGAAAAATCGTTGCTTGCCAGAAAAGCCGTCACGTTCCATATAGCGAAGACTATCGAACAAAGCGATATATGCATATCATGCACCGTTAAGAAATACCAGTATCTCGAAAAAGGCCCACTCAAGTTTTCCCCAAGCCCGCAAGCTATGCTCTTAGACGCCGCTGCGTCAGCAACGGAAAACTACGTCGAGATGGACGCGGAATTCGTGATAGCGGACTCCAGAACAAATAAGACGCTCTGGAAAGACACGATCGGATTTTACGAAAAGAAAGTGATGACGCCCGCTGAAAGCACGCCGATAATATATGATCACGTAGCCAGGCGTTTTCTCTGGAAATCTTTCGGCAAGCCAAATAAGTAAGTCGATCTACAACGTGCCGAGGTCTCCGACCGAGGCCAAGCCAAATAAGCCTTCTATCAACCCTTTATAAGAGCCAGGGCTTCAGCCCTGGTCTTTTCGTTCCGCCTAAAGACGCCGCGTACGGCGCTCGTTATGGTAAGGACGCCGGGTTTCTTTATACCCCTCATGCTCATGCAGAGGTGCTCGGCCTCTATTATAACCAGGACGCCCTTAGGGTTGAGTTTCTTCATTACTATATCGGCTATATCGGTGGTAAGGCGTTCCTGGACCTGCAGCCTCCTGGATAGGATATCGACCACCCTGGCCAGTTTGCTTAAGCCCGTGACCTTGTTATTGCTGGGCAGGTAAGCGACATGCGCTTTCCCTACGAACGGCAGCAGGTGATGTTCGCATATCGAATAAAGAGGTATGCCTTTTAACAGCACTATCTCATCATGATCTTTTTCGAATACCACCTCGAGCTCTTTGCCGGGGTTGATGCCCGTCCCGCCCAATATCTCTTCATACATCTCCGCGACGCGCTTTGGGGTATCTTTGATATCGGGCCTCTTAACGTCCTCTCCGACCGCGATCAATATCTCTTTAACAGCCTTTTCGATCCGTTTTTTGTCCATATATAGCTCCTATTAAATTACGGTTCTAAGTAAAAAGTCAAAAGGAAAAATGTAAAAGTCGTGTGTCGCTGTCGCGACCTTAAATATAGGTGCGAAGTACACAACACTTTTGCCTTTTCACTTTTTCCTTTTACCTTTATTTTCCGATACAGAATTGCTCAAATATCCTATCGAGGATATCATCCGAGACAGACTTGCCGACTATGAGCCCCAGATGATACAGCGCTTCCTTCAAATCGACAGCGACCAGCTCGCAGGGCGTTCTCTTTGCAAGCGCCTTCTTAACTGATAGCATATTATCGAGCGCCCTGTCAAGAAGCTCTTTGTGGCGCGCGTTCGCCACTACTGCCGATTCGCCCTGGTCATACTCTCCGCTCCATACGGCCCCAAGCAACTCCTTCTCCAGCGTTCCTATATTACGTCTCTTCCCAACCGATATCTCGACTATCTTATCATCCTTGAAAAACTTTTTGGCTTTTTTCGCGTCCGTCTTTTTCGGAAGGTCGGATTTGTTTATCACCACTATCTTCTTCTTGCCGAGTGCCAATTTTATTATATCCAGGTCTTCTTTTCCGATCGCGGTAGAGCCGTCGAGCACGAGGATCACTATATCCGCGAGATCCAGGTACTTCTTGCTCCGCTTCACGCCCTCCTTATCGAGCGCGTCCTTCGCATCGGCTATGCCCGCCGTATCCACAAGCCTGACTGGAACACCTTTAAGGTTTATGACTTCTTCCACAGCGTCTCTCGTTGTTCCCGGTATAGGAGAGACTATGACCCTGTCCCTGTTCAACAGCAGGTTCATCAGGCTTGATTTGCCGACGTTCGGCTTGCCGCAGATTATCGCCAGCACCCCTTCCCTTAGCACTGCGCCGCTCCGGTATGTGCGGACAAGATCCTGCAATCCGCGTATAACGCCTTCAACCTTTTTTACCAGCCCGGAATTCTCTATTATCTCTATGTCTTCTTCCGGAAAATCTATAGAGGCCTCTATCTGCGAGGCTGCATCGATCATGGAATCAAGTATCGCGTTCACCTTATTCGAAAGTCCGCCGTCAAGCTGGCTCATCGCGACCTTCAGGGATCCTTCGGTCTTGGATCTGATGACGTCCAGGACCGCTTCCGCCTGCGCCAGGTCGAGCCTGCCGTTAAGGAACGCGCGCTTCGTAAATTCTCCGGGCTCGGCCAGACGCGCCCCGCGTTCCAATATCAGTTCAAGGGCCCTCTTCGCCGCCTGGATTCCTCCGTGGCAATTTATCTCCACAACATCCTCTTTCGTATAGCTCTTCGGAGCCTTCATAACGGTCAAAAGGACTTCATCAACTACCCTGTTTTTTTCATCTACTATGTGGCCGTAATGGACTGTGTAAGTCTTAAATTTGGAAGGCTTATCTTTATCTTTTGAAGCGAATACGGCATCCGCGATCATGAGCGCCTTTGGCCCGCTGAGCCTGGCTATGCTTATACCTCCCTCGCCTATCGGCGTGGAGAGCGCGGCAATAGTATCGTCTGGACTATTATTTTTCATAGGCCGCTTCCCGTCAATATTTCCCGCGCTTCGCCCACCACGAATAGCGAACCCGTTATCAGTATAAGATCTTCTGCTCCGGCCTTTGACTTTGCCTGTCTCACGGCTTCTTCAACATTCGAGGTAACAACCGAATTTTTGGATGTTATCAATGCTTTCATCCTTGCCGGGTCGAGCGAGCGTTCGGCAATACGGGACTTTGTCAATACAACAGAATCCGTTATCGGTAAAAGTTCTTTCAGTATCCCCTCTATGTCTTTGTCGCTTGAAACGCCGAGCGCAAGTATTAATTTTTTATATTTAAATATCGTCTTAACGGAATCGGCAAGCGCCCTCGCGCTTGCGGCGTTCTGCGCGCCGTCCAGCACGATATGGGGCCTCTTCGACACTACCTCAAGCCTGCCGTCCCACCTGGCGGAGGCGATCCCGACTCTTATCGCTTTCGGAGATACCGCTATGCCATGATCGCCGAGAGATTCCACGATCCCGACGGCCGTCGCCGCGTTGATGACCTGATGGGCGCCTAAAAGCTTCGTCTCCAACGCGAGGTATTCGCCCGCCATTCCGGATACATTGAAGACCTCTTTCTCTTCCGCGCTCTCCAGTTCTTTAAATTTTATATCTCTTCCGACTACTACCAGCTTTGCGTTTTTGCGTTTGCAGACGTCTTTGATGGTTTCCATCGCCTCTTCTTCCTGCGGCGCGGTAACACATACGAGGCCATCTTTGATTATCCCGGCTTTTTCATAGGCTATCTCACGGAGCGTATGACCCAATTTATCGGTATGCTCGTAACTTATCGGCGTAATGGCGCAGACGAGCGGTTCTATGATATTAGTCGCGTCCAGCCTGCCGCCGAGGCCGACTTCGTAGACTGCAAGATCAACGGCATTTTCCTTGAAATAAAGATAAGCGATGGCTGTGTAGACCTCAAAAAAGGACGGCGCTTCCGCGCCCATCTCCGACAGCGCGCCCTTTACATTATCCAGAAGCCTTCCCACATCCTCTTCTTTTATGAAGGCTTCATTTATCCTGATCCTCTCGCAGAAAGACGAAAGGTGAGGAGATGTATAGAGCCCTACTTTAAATCCGGATTTTCTTAATATTGAATATGTTATGGCGCAGGTCGAACCTTTACCTTTCGTTCCCGCCACATGGATAGACTTTATGCCTTTTTGCGGATCTCCGAGGAGAGATGAAAGTTTCCTCATCCTGTCTAATCTAAACGATCTATTATAGTCGTAGCTGTTGAGCTTCTCGTAATTGGTGAATTCGTTAAGGTATTCCAGGGCTTCGGGGTAAGTCATGGGATAAGATAGTTACCAGTTACCAGTTACCAGTTACCAGAATAGTCAAACTGCCACTTTTCTTTTCTGGTTACTTCCTTTCTGGTTTCTGGTTACTATTGTTTTTAATGCTTAAAATGCCGTACTCCCGTAAAGACCATTGCTATGCCGAGTTTGTCGGCCATCTTTATGACCTCCGCGTCCCGTATCGATCCGCCCGGCTGTATTATGGCCTTGGCGCCGGCTTGCGCTGCCTGCTCGATCCCGTCTTCTTTAGGGAAGAACGCGTCGCTGGCGAGCGTGGAATCCTTCGACTTTGCTCCCGCCTTTTCAGCGGCGATCTTGACAGAAACCACCCTGGACATCTGTCCGGCTCCTACGCCAACTGTCTTCGTGCCCTGGCACAACACTATCGCGTTGGATTTGACGTGTTTGGCGACCACCCATCCGAAAAGCAGCGACTCTATCTGAGCTTTTGTCGGCTTGGCTTTGGTGACAACCTTAAGATCGGACTCTTTGATATGCGCCAGGTCCCTGTCCTGGATAAGAATGCCTCCCACGACCTTCTTCATGTCCCTATCCGGAGCGCCTGGTCTTGAGCCGAATCCTTCGACAAGCTCAGGATTCGGCCCTGAGCCTGTCGAAGGGCCAAAATTCTTCACTTCCAGAAGGCGCAGGTTCTTTTTTGTCCGCAATGCATCGAGCGCCCCTTTTTCATACGACGGCGCTATTATGCATTCGACAAAATCAGCTTCCTTGAGGATGGTATTCGCCACCTCTATATCCACAGGGCGGTTGAACCCGACGATGCTTCCGAAAGCGCTGAGACGATCGCAATCAAGCGCGTCTATGTAAGCCTGCTTCAGGGTTTTGGCAACGGCCGTCCCGCAAGGGTTGGTGTGCTTTATTATGGCCGCGGCAGGCGCTTCGAATTCTTTCACTATTTCAAGGGCCGCATTAAGATCGATTATGTTATTAAAAGAAAGCTCTTTGCCGTGAAGTTGCGCCGCGCAGGAGACGCTTGGCTCATTGGCCGCTTCATCTTTATAAAATGCCGCCTTCTGGTGCGGGTTCTCTCCGTATCTCAGGTCCTGAAGTTTTTTGAATTTTAAATCGAGCGCCTGCGGGAAATCTTCGTCCTGGCCATCGGCCCCTTGCCCTTTCAGATATGCGTATATCGCCGCGTCGTAACACGACGTCTTCTGGAATACCTTCACTCCCAGTTCGACTAAAAGGTCCTCCGATACGCTGCCGTTTCGCTTCTCCATCTCTTCGATGACCCTCTTATAATCGGCGACATCGCACACTACACATACGCTCCTGTGGTTCTTTGCCGCGCTTCTCAGCATTGAAGGCCCGCCGATGTCTATATTCTCTATCGCCTCTTCAAGTTTAGTGCCCGGCTTCGCTACCGTCTTCTCGAAAGGATAGAGATTGACGACAACCATATCTATAAGGCCGATCCCATACTTCTTAACGGTCTCCATGTGTTCTTTGTTATCGCGCAGCGCCAACAGCCCGCCGTGGACCTTCGGATGAAGCGTCTTCACCCTGCCGTCGAGCATCTCGGGAAAACCCGTATGCTCGGAAACGTCTTTTACGTTAATACCGAGAGCCCTTATGGCCTTAGCCGTCCCGCCCGTCGATAGTATCTCAACGCCGAATTTATTCAAAACCTTTGCAAGATCCTCCAGACCGGACTTATCCGACACGCTTATGAGCGCCCTGTTAATCTTCACGTTAACTCCTCCTTGCCTCATTTTTTCGCTGCTTTGCCCTGGTTTGCGACTGCGTCCATAGCCTTTTTCACCTCTTCGGGATCACCGAGATAATAACTCTTTAACGGTTTCAGATTATCATCAAGTTCATATACTAACGGAAGTCCTGTAGGGATATTCATCCCTACGATATCTTTGTCGGAAACATTATCCAGATATTTTACCAGCGCCCTTAACGAATTCCCGTGCGCCGCTATTATGATCCTCTTGCCGGATTTCACCGCGGGCGCGATAGCCTCATGCCAGTAAGGCAGGAACCGCGCGACTGTATCCTTAAGACATTCCGTAAGAGGCGCATCCTTTTCAGCCAGGTCTTTGTAGCGCGGGTCTTTGGCCGGGTTCCTCGGGTCTTTCTTCTCCAGGGCCGGCGGACGGACGTCGTAACTCCGCCTCCAGATAAGAACCTGTTCTTCCCCGTATTTCGAGGCCATCTCCGATTTGTTCAATCCCTGCAGCGCGCCGTAGTGCCTCTCGTTCAGCCTCCAGGAATTATAGACCGGTATCCACATAAGGTCCATCTCATCAAGGGTGACCCACAATGTCCGAATGGCCCTTTTCAATACGGATGTGTACGCGGCGTCGAATACAAACCCCTCTTTCTTGAGCGCCTGGCCGCCTTTTTTCGCTTCAGCCATGCCCTTTTCGGAGAGGTCGACGTCCGTCCATCCGGTAAAGCGGTTCTCCTTATTCCATACGCTTTCGCCGTGTCTCAGCAGCACCAATCTCTTCATCGTAGTCATCCTTTCGATTAATTTTCAAAAATTATTGTATCACAAAAGTATTCATATGAAGAGTAAAATATTTTATTGTTTGGTGGTAAATAATCTACAGCAGCGCGCTGGAAACGGTGTCACAGAAGAGGAATCCTTTTCGTTTGAGGCATATGCCGGTTGGAACATTATTATCCTTTTTGTACTTAATAAGTCCTTTTTCAATAAGCTCTGCGATGGCATTTCTTTCGATCTTATTAAAATCGTAACCAGTCTTTGCCGTGAACCATTCAAAATCGATTCCGCCTTTAGTCCTGATCTTCACGGCTGCGGTCTCTTTCGCCGTTTCAAGCGGAGGAAGCTTCTCGCTAAAATCCGTAAGGTCGTTGCCATTCTCCGCCCTGATTATATAATCTTTTATGCCCGACACATTCTTCTTCCTTACCCCGCCGATGTATGAGAACGCCGAAGGGCCCAACCCCAGATACTGACCATTATCCCAGTAGTTAAGATTATGCTTTGACTCACATCCTTCGAGCGCGAAGTTAGAGACCTCATACTGCTTGAAGCCTCTCAGGCTGAGCATGTCTATGGCCAGCTCATACATCCCCGCGACAGACTCGTCCTCCAGCGGCGTAATGCTTTTATTGGATGCGGCAAAAAATAGAGGGGTGCCTTTTTCGTAGGTCAGTTCGTAGCAGGAGACGTGAGTTACGGGAAGCTTTGCCGCTTCTTCCAGCTCCTTTTTCCATCTCTCCGCGCTTTCGCCCCAAAGCCCGAATATGAGATCGATGCTTACATTCTTGAATCCTCTCTTAGCGGCGAGATGGACCGATTCAACAGCCTTTCTGCTATTATGTATCCTGCCTATCTTTTTTAGTTTCCGGTCATCGATTGATTGCATCCCAATGCTAATACGGTTTACGCCTGAATCCAGCATGATCATAACCCTTTCCTCGTCAAGGCTTTCCGGATTGGCTTCAACTGTAAATTCGGAAACATTTTTGACAAGCGGTTTAAGGCTTTTCAGCATCTTTTCGAAGAGACATGTGCTTAACGCCGTGGGGGTCCCCCCTCCTATATATATACTAGAAATATTATATTCGAGTTGCTGAATTTGTGATGCCAGTGCATCCATGTACGAAGAGGCAACCTCCTCTTCATAAATATCACTATAAAAGTTGCAGTAGACGCACTTCCTTTTACAAAACGGTACATGAATATATAATGAGGTTACCATGAGATATATTATAGAGGAAATAACCGCAGAATTCTATTCATAAAAAAAGCGAGGGGACGTCTTAAAACGCCCCCTCGATGAAAAAATAAATCCTGACTATCTTATTTCTTCAGGTTATCGACAATATCCTTAACGAACTTGCCGGCGATATCCTTGCAGCCAAGACCGAACGCGATCGCTATGCCCAGGCCGATCGACACCAATATCACATTCACTGCAAGCACTATCAGAGTCGACGCTATCTTCAGCTGTTCAATGGCTATAATGATCGCAAATATCACAATGACCATGTGCGTCACTTTAGCCAACAGCTTTGCCTTGTTTATACCGGCATTGCCGGCAGCCGTACGCACTATAGTAGCTATGAAATTAGCCAGGAAAGCCCCTACGATCATGATGAATATCGCGCCTAACAGGTTCGGCACGTATTCCACGAGCTTTGCCACAAGATCAGCGGCGATAGTTAGATTAAGCGTCCCTAAAGCCGTCGCCAACACTATCAATACGATGACCCAGTATATCACCGCCCCTATCAATTCGGACAGGGTTATCTTGATATCGCCGTGCGCCAGTACATTGGATATGCCTGCCTTATCGCTCGCCGAATCAAGCTGCGCGGCTTTAAGCACTCTTATAACTACCGCCTCTAACAACTTAGCGATAAGCCAGCCTATTACTAAAATAAAGATGGCGCCCGCTATAGTGGGTACGTAACTCCATACCCTCACCAGCATGGCCTTAACAGGATCGACCACAACAAACGTCAACCATTCCATACACACCTCCCCTTTTAAAGCTCTCGTCCGTCAAGATCGACAGCCGAAAGCCACCCCTTTTACGATCTTATGGTATATATTATTAAAAGTTTACCACAAAATCCGTTTTTGGCAAGGGTGGAAGGAAAAATTTTCCCGTTCGGGGCGCGGATCTTATCCGCACTTTGAATAACCGCAGGACTTGCAGATCATACACCCTTCGACATGCCATAAGGCGCTTCCGCAGTCCGGACATACGCCGACTATATTACCGGTCTTGGATTTTACGGCCTGCCCGCCTGTAATCGCCCCACCGGGCAGGCGGGCCTGCCCGCCTGACATTGCCCCCTCGGGCAGGCGGGCCTTTGCCACTCCTCCGGACCCTTCGGACGCTATCTGGGCGCTATTTTGGCCTGCTTGCGGCGCCGCAGTATCGGTCTCAGGCGCCTTTTTAGCCTTCTCATCCTGCATCCTTCTCTCTATAACGCGCGCTATGGCGTCGCTGCAGGAGAATATCCTGCCGCCTTTTTCCCAGCTGGGCGACGGGCACCTTATCCCGCGAAGCTGCTCGATGATGGAATTCGTATCTATCCCGCTCCTGAAGGCCAGAGAAACGAGCCTTCCGATAGCCTCGAGTTGGCTCATCGCGCATCCGCCGGCCTTACCCATGGAGGTAAAGAGCTCAAACGGCAGGCTCTTTTCATCTACATTTATCGTGACATAGAGATTTCCGCATCCTGTAGCTATCTTGGTCGTAGTGCCGGTTATGACATTAGGCCTTGGCCGCGGCACTATCTTCGTTTCGGAAGGCGCTTTTATATCAGGCGCAGCTGATCCGGATATATTCAATACCTGCTCTTCCCTGGATTTATCCCTGTAAATAGTCACGCCTTTGCAGCCGGTTTCATATGCCAGCATATATATAGAGTAGACGTCCTCCGTGGTAGCTTCGGTGGGAAGATTGACTGTCTTTGATACCGCGTTATTCGTGTACTTCTGGAAAGCCGCCTGCATCTTTATATGCCAGACGGCTTCTATGTCATGAGCCGTAACAAAAAGCTTCTGGGCGTCTTCCGGCACCTGGTCGAGTCCCCTGACAGTTCCCTTTTCCGCGATAATATTCATAAGTTCCGTTGAATAGAAGGACCTCTTTTCGGCTACTTCTTCAAAATAAGGATGGACTTCCACGAATTTCGTATTGTCCAGTATGTTCCTTATGTAGGAAATAGCGAATACAGGCTCTATACCGCTGGAACAATTGGCAATGATAGATAAAGTCCCTGTCGGCGCTATAGTCGTAAGCGTTGCGTTCCTGAGCGGCCTCGCGCCCGGCACATCGTATATGCTTCCGCGGAAATTCTGGAAAGCCCCTCTCTCTGCGGCCAGGTTCCGGGAAGCGGCCTGCGAAGTCTCCAGTATGAACTTCATTATCTTTTCAGCCATCTGTGTAGCGTTCTCCGAATCGTAGCTCACCCCTAACATCAGGAGCATGTCGGCGAAACCCATTACGCCGAGGCCGATCTTACGATTCGATTTGGTCGTATCCTCTATCCTCTTCAGGGGATAGCAGTTCATGTCTATGACATTGTCAAGGAAGTGGACAGCCTTTATTACGGTATTTCCCAGCTTTTTCCAATCTATCTCGCCGGAGGATATCATCCTGGCTAAATTTATGGATCCCAGATTGCAGCTTTCATACGGAAGAAGAGGCTGTTCCCCGCAAGGATTGGTCGATTCTATCTCACCCGCCTTCGGCGTCGGGTTATCCCTGTTGATCCTGTCTATAAAGACTATCCCCGGCTCACCGTTCTTCCATGCCATTCTTATTATCAGGTCCAGCACCTTCCTCGCGTTCAATTTCTGCACGCATTTCTTTGTGTGAGGATCGATGAGATCGTAATCTTCACCCTTTATGGCCCTCTTTATGAAATCCTCGGTGATCGCCACCGAGATATTAAAATTGGTTATCTCCTTGTCGCTCTCTTTACACGTCACGAACTCGATTATATCCGGATGATCCACCCTCAGGATGCCCATGTTGGCGCCCCTGCGCGTCCCGCCCTGCTTGACCGCCTGGGTCGCGGAATTGAAGACCTTCATAAAAGATACCGGACCGCTTGATATGCCGCCCGTTGACCGTACCGGAGAATTTTTTGCGCGCAGCCTGGAAAAAGAAAAACCGGTGCCTCCGCCGGATTTATGTATGAGGGCCGTATCTTTGATCGTCCCGAATATCGACTCCATCGAGTCATCTATGGACAGGACAAAACAGGCCGATAACTGCTGGAGATCCCTGCCCGCGTTCATCAGCGTGGGAGAATTCGGAAGGAATTCCAGGTTAGCCATCATATCGAAAAATTCGCGCTCGGCGCGCGCGACCTGCTCATCCGTTTTTCCGTAGTACTTATCGGCCGTCGCTATGTTCGACGCTACCCGGTGGAACAACTCCTCGGGCGTCTCTATGACCTTACCGTCGTCATCCCTTTTCAGGTACCTCTTCTCTAATACCTTCCTGGCGCTTTCCGACAACGCCGCCTTTCCGCCGCTCTTCTCTTCCATCTTATATTCTCCTATAAAATGATCGCTGTTTCTTGAATAAAATTATAAAAAAATACCGGAATATCGCTTTCCGGTCTTAGAATATACCATACATGACGTAATAAGTCAAGGGGAATACTATATATTGTGTTTTTCATGAGTGATGACACTATTAGTAGGGGCCTGTCTCCGGCGAGATTTTATGATCTATTTATGAATTCTTATTATTAAAATATAAAAGCCCGTGGTTTTAGTTCGATATCTCGCGTATCTAACAAATACCAAGGGCTCATTATTATAATTGTGAACTTTATTTTTTTTCTTCTTTTTTAAAAGCCTGTTCGTCTTTCATCTCGCTCACTCCGGCTATCACGGCTATGGCTCCCGCGAATATCATTATGGCTGGAACGATGCCTTTCAAGACAAGCATCGTCAAACCCCACCATCTGACCAGCCCTAACAGACCAAGAAGTGCGACAACGGCTCCGATAATCACGCTTAGATACTTACCCATCATCTCACCCCTCCTTTCTGATCGATCGCGAAAAAATTATATCACGCCGCAATTTCTGTTGCAAGAAAAAAGATTAAAAAAAATTTTCTGCTACTACTATTCTAACCTAAGCTTAGTTATGTGAGCACTGAAAATATTTCCCCTACGCTCTAACTACGGGGTCGGTCTTTGTTCAGTCGAAAAACGGGAGCCTGCGGCAACTCGGCCGGCGTCCCGCCTTCGGCGGGACGATAATCCGGCCTCGAACAGCCTTGGCTCTTTTAATATCAAAACATTGTTATATATAACCGTTTTTCTTCTTCACAAAGACCTAATATTTTCAATGTGCTCATCATAACGTCGGCTTAGGTTATCCAGCCTGCTGTAGCAAGAAAATTTTTTTACACACTCAGGTGGCAGAACTTTTGGGCGATTGCCGAAGCGAATGTCGTAAAATTTCGATACCTATTGGCGATATAGCAAGGACTCGCAAACCTGTCAACAGCATGCCCTCAGTCCGGGTTACGAGGCCATCGAAATTTTACCACAGCAAATTTACATGCCTAATGTAAATTTGCGGCGAGCGGAGGCAACGCCCGAAAGTTCACGCCGGACTGGGGTTGGGAGAAAAATTTTACGCGGATTATTTCTTGCGGGTCTTCTCGGTTACGTAGAACTGCATATACTTGCCCAGCATCAGGCGCGTCTGCGCGTCCACCGCGGGAGTCGAGCCGAGGACGGCCACGAAGAGCGGCGCGAAGAACCACTGGATTATCATGATGAGCCTCTTTTCGGGCTTCACATCCTTAGGCCGGGGAGGCAGCAACCTTATCGTTATGAATATGCAGACAAAGATCGTAAAGAGCGACACTCTGAAGAGCGCGGCAGAGACGCTGGGAAGGTTATATCCAATCGCCGTCTGCCTGAAAAGCCCGCCCCCGAAGATCAGCGGGAGCGGCGCTATGAACGTTATGATTATAGCCCATATCGCCCACGTATAGTGGCTCTCGAGGATATTGAACGCGCGCCTTATCTTCTTTATCAAGGGTATCTTCTTGTTATCCATAAAGCCCATCATCACATAAGGGAAATTCTCGACGCCCCATGCCCAGCGCCGTTTTTGTTTATACTGTTTTATTATGGTAGGCACTATGCCTTTCGCGGTAGCCACATCCATCGATACCGTCACGTATAGAGGTATAACGGAATAATCCCCGTCAAAATACAGGAAGCACTTCCAGTAAATCACCGAATCATCGGATATCATATCGACCGGCCAATACCCGACGTCAACCAATGTCTTGAAGCTCATGCTGTGGCTTGAAAAAGTGACGAACTTCTCCAGCCTCATAGTCTCTATCATCTGCATAAAACTCGATCCGAGCTCAAGGATGCGCGCTATCGACCGGGCATGCCAGATATTATTGTTGTAAACCGGTATCGGCTGGTAGCTCGAACGCGTCCTGTCGGGGTTGACAAGGTAATGATAAGTAAGGCATCCGAAATATTCTTTCTCCACGCACGTATCGGCGTCAAAACAGGATATTATGACATTCTCATAACCTATATTTTTGGAGTCCAGATAATCCTTAAGCGCCCTGGCGCCCCATGACGCGTTAGCGCCTTTGACCTTAACCTCGCCCGGTATATTATCGGGGTGTCTTGTTACCAGGAATCCCAAAAAGACGTCTTTATACTTATCCTTCAACAAAACGGCATTATCCCATACCTCCTGGCCGGCCCTTTCCTCTATGCTCAATACCACGGTCATCCTCTCTTTGGGATAATTTGCTTTCTCGAGCGCCGATATGGACGCCGTCAATATATCCGGCCCTTCTTTATATGCCGGAAAGAGGATTGCCTGATAAATACTATTATATTCTATCCCGTTCACCTTCTGTATGTTATTGCACTGGCCGATCCAGTCTATCTTCTTCTCTTTTTCCATCCTGCGGTACGCGAAGACCAGTAGCGTTGTCAGATAACATACCCTTATGACCCAGTACAGGTCGAACGTGATGACGAAGATGGCCACCCACACAGGCCTTACGAAAGCAAGCGCAAACAGGGTAATGAGCGTCGTCCATGTCAACAAACCAGGTATTATCTCGAAGAGGCGCTTATAAAACTTATCGTTTCTCATCCTGGGTCTCATCTTCCTTTTTCATTAAGAACTGCTTCAAGGAATCCAGAAACGTCTGCCGCAGGTCAAGCCTGTAAAGATGGCTCTTACCTGAATCTTTGCTTATATCCGTAAAATAAAGGGAGTCGGCGCTTCTGTCATAAAAAAGTCCCTGGGGCCTTTTATTGAATTTATAAAGCGTTATTATATTACGTTTCTCTCCGCCCCTGAGTTCTACCACCTTTATATCGCTTTCGGTGATCACTATAATATATCCGGAGCCGGAATACCAGAAGACGTCCCTGATCGGTTCTGTCGTGGTCATGACCTCTTCGACGCGCGCGGCGTCGCTTCCCTTTCCGTAGAGCGTCTTGTCCAGGTCAAGGTATACGACCGAAATAGCCCTTTCTGTATAATACAGGAATTTGTCGCTGTCAGGAGAGAATTTTTTTGCTATTATCCTGTCCGGCCAGTTTGAATACCGGGATATCCTGCTTGAAACGGTCCCGTCGATGCTCGATTTGAAGAGCCCTTTACCGTTCATATAATAGATATTGTTCTTGTCATACGCGACAAAATTGAATGTCTCGCGGTTACCTACCTTCTTTACATCCTGCGTGACCGGGAAGAGGACTATCCTGTCCGCCTTGGTCACCATATTAGGCCTTACCGCAAGCTCTCTTTCCCACGGATAAAAATCTTCCCGCCTTACCTCTACACGGTAATTGCCGGGCTTCAGCTCTTCCACCTGGGTAGGGGTAAGGGACGGGTGAAGTTTGCCGTTAACATATACGGAAGCGCCCGCAGGATGGCTATTAATATAAAGTATACCGGTCTTATATACTTTAAGCGCGTTGTAATCTATGTGATAGCCCAGCGAATACGATAATAATATAGGAAGCGTCACAAAAAACAGGACGACCGACAGGTAAAACGCCACCATCCTCTTCAATCTGTCGCTTTTTTTCACCTAAGCACCTTCTTCCCCCTGCTTATCCTTCCTTTGAAGGTGCAGGGTGGATATCCTGAGTTGGCCGCATCCGGCGTCTATATCTTCGCCTCTCGATTTGCGGTGAGTGGCATTTATGCCGTTTTGTTTCAATATATTGACAAAATCTTTCGCTTCCCTGCCCGAAGGCTGGCCGATCCCCGCCGCCGTCCGGTTATGAGATATGGTGTTCACCTTGCACTTAACTCCCTTTAACAATTTTGCGAGGCTGAGGGCATCCTGCGCGGAGCTGTTGACGTCTTTTATCAGAACATATTCAAACGTGATGACCCGGCCCGTCTTTTCGATGTAATCCACGCAAGCCCTCATGAGGTCTTTTAACGGATATTTTTTATTAACTGGCACGAGCTTCGACCTCACACTGTCATCGGCTGAATGCAGGGAGACTGAGAGCTCTACTTGAAGTCCCTCGCCCTTCAGCCTTTCTATCCCCGGGATTATCCCGCAGGTCGATATGGTCATCCTCCTTGCCCCTATGTTGAAAGCGACCTTGTCGTTAAAGACCCTGATCGAGCTCATCACATTATCAAAATTATCCATGGGTTCGCCTATGCCCATGAATACGAGATTCGTGATCGGAGGATCGGGGTTCTTCTCTCTCAAAAATATTACTTCGTCGAGTATCTCCGATTGCGCAAGGTTACGTATAAAACCCAGGCCGGCGCTGGCGCAAAAACTGCAGCCGTATTTGCAGCCGACTTGCGATGACAGGCAGGCTGTGGCCCTATTACCGTCCGGTAAAAACACCGTCTCTATCGTGTTTCCATCGTCAAGTTTCAGCAGATATTTTGTAGTGCCATCCAGCGAAGAACGTCTCGAGTCCGCCATCGCGGGATGCGTTATACGGAACTCCTCTTTCAGCCACTTGCGCAAGGCTTCCGGCATATCGGTCATCCCGTCGAAAGACTTCACGCCCGTTATATATAGATGCCTGAATATCTGGTTAGCCCTGTAAGGCTCCGCAGCCATTTTTTTTAACCTGGCCGCAAGCTCAGCCTTAGACAGGTCTTTTATATTTTCACGTATTTTATCCATGGATTAAGCGTTGATTGCGAAGGCGGACAAGAAAACATCTTGAATAATCTTTTATTTTAGTATAAAATCTGACGGAAGGCAAGGCTTTTAGTCATATGATATGATATACCGGATCCGTAAACGAGGCCCGATCGATGGGTAAGGTAACGCTCAAGGTCTTTCTTTTAATAGTAATGACGGACATCAATGAGTCCATTGCCCAGCTCTTCCTCAAAAAAGGTCTTGTTAATACCGGCGTTACGTCTGTAACGTTCCAGAACATGGCCGAATTCTTCTTAAAGGTATTCTCTTCTCCCCTTGTGTGGCTCGGCATACTGGTATTCCTTGTCAATTTATTGCTATGGTTGACCGTATTATCCCGCGTGGACCTTAGCGTAGCCTCTCCGGTCGGGAGCACAAGCTATATATTCGTTCCTATCCTGGCGGTATGCTTCCTCCACGAGACGATAAACCCCCTGCGTTGGGCCGGCATCGTATTGATAATAGCCGGGATCCATTTCGTATCCAGGAGCACTCACACGAAAGAAGACGGCGGTACATGATCAAGTTGAAGATAGTTATGCTGATATTGCTCGCGGAATTTTGGGGAGTCGCAGGGCAGATATTCTACAAGAAGAGCGTAAACTCCATAGAGACGCCTAATCTGCGCGATATTAAATCCTATGTAAAATTTCTCAAGAGTGTGCTGGCCGCGCCCGCTACGTGGATAGGTTTTTCTTTTATAACGGTCGGCTTCCTCGTATGGTTCCTGGTCCTGGCGCAGGCCGACCTCAGCCTTGCCTTCCCTATTGACAGCATGCAGTATGTGCTCACCCTGGTAGCCGCCCATATCTTCCTGGGGGAGAAAGTGAACCGCCTCAAGCTTACAGGCACCATACTCGTCATGGGCGGGATATTGCTGGTCGCTATAAGCTGAGGGCTTTCCAGACCTTCACCTTGCATAACGATCATCGATTATGCGAAGGAGTTTATGCTTGCCGGCCCTTAGAGTCGACGGCGGGTGGCAGGCAAACGCTATTTCGAATATGGCTATAGAATAATTTTTCCATAAGTCCGGGTAACGGTTCTTTATATTTTCCAATATCCTGGCTTCCGTCGCCTCCCTGAAAAAGCCATCCCTCAATTCGATATTAAATTCCATTATCTCTTTTATTCCGCGCAGCTTGAATACTATCTGCCAGTCGCTCGTCAGGCCATCTATGTCTTTTAGTATCTCTTCAAACATCAGCGGGTAGAGATTGCCGCCGGAGGCCACTATCAACTCATCCGACCTGCCGCGCATCTTCTCAAGCCTCCTGTACGGCATACCGCAGGCACAGGGTTCTTCCATTATCCTGCTTATATCCCCGTTCCTGTACCTGATAAGCGGCATCGTAGCGCGCCCCAAAGTCGTAAACGTGACCTCGCCGTATCCGTCTTTATCCGGTTCGGCTATCTCAACCATGAAATCATCCTCGTCGATGTGGTACCCGCCGCACTCAGGCGTCACCTCTCCGCCTATTATCCCGCCGGATTCGACGGACGCGTATACCATCTTCACCTTCGCTCCCTTCCATACTTTCTCCATCCAGGGCCTTGCCGCGTCAGGCATCTCTTCGGCGCCTCCTATAATGAGCTTCAGGGGGTAAGCGCCTTCCTTCTCCGCTATCTCGGTCAGTTTGATAAGCCACGTAGGCTCACCCAGGACGACATTTATATTGTAGATGGGGATCCTCTTGTAAACCTCCATGGGGTCGACCTTGCCTGCCGCAAGCGCGAAGATGCGCGACTTCTCGATCCCCTTCTGCGTCACCATGCCCGGTATCCATATGCAAAAGTCAAACGCGTTGACGAGGCGGTCTGTCGGCTTCAGCCCCCATAAAAAGAACCCGGCCGCGTTGAACCTGCCAATATGGTCGAGCTCCGCCTGCGTCAGATATATACGCTTATTCCTGCCTGTCGTGCCGGACGATTCGAAGACGGCCTCCGGCTTGCCGCAAATGAAATCTTCGGCCCTTTCCATTATATCTATTGGAGTCGTGTAGAAATCTCCCAGGTCCGATGGCTTATTTATTTTGCGGGGGTTAATCTTGAGGGAATCGAACTTTTCTCTGTAGAATCTCGAATTCCTGTAGGTGTACCTTACGATATGCTTGAATGACGCGTCCCGCTTCCAGTGAACGAGACGGCGTGGCGCTGCCTTTATAAAATTACTCAGGACTCTCGGAGGTGTGATCGAAACGATCTTATCCGCTATAGTCGAGAGCATATATAGCCTTAAACCTTCTTCAGTGCTTTTTGCAGCGCTTCCTCGAACAGATCCACTCCAAGGTCGATCTCTTTTTGCGTAATATATAACGAAGGCGCCAGCGTAAAAACGTTCTTATAATAACCGCCCACGTCCAATATTAGCCCGCGCCTCTTGCCGCCGGCAGTCAGCCTCCCGCCCAGGCCTATCTGCTCTATCGCGTCCGTCAACTCCTTATTAGGCGTATACCCGTCCTTCTGGCACATCTCTATCCTGAGCGCCATACCCAGGCCGTCTACATCACCAATAACTTGCGGATACTTCTTCTGCAGGCTCTTCAGGCGCGACACGAAATATTTGCCTTTCTTCGGCACTTCTGCGGCAAAATCCGACTCCGACAGCAGTCTCATCACCTCTAAGCCTAAAGCAGTGCCCTGCGGATTTGAAGAGAACGTAGAATGGGTAGACCCCGGAGGAAAAGCCTTAGGAGATATCAGTTTCTCTTTGGCCCATATGCCGGATATCGGGTTCATGCCGTTGGTAAGAGCCTTGCCGAATACCACTATATCCGGAGTGACGTCGAAATTCTCAATTGCCCAAAACTTCCCGGTCCTGAAGAAGCCCATCTGTATCTCATCGTCGACCATCAGAATCTTGTAATCATCGAGCACCTTCTTTAACCCCGGGAAATATTCGGCCGGAGGTATTGTATAACCGCCGGTCCCCTGGACCGCTTCAACGTAGAACGCGGCAAATTCGCATACGCGCGTCTTCTTATCGACTACCCCGTAATATTCTGATTCGAACAATTTCTCGAACTGTTTCAGGCAGTACATCTTGCACGTCTCTCTCTTCTGTCCGTAGAAACACCTGAAACAATAAGGGAAAGGTATGAATAGAGCCCTTTCCCCGAAATGGCCGTAATACTCCCTATATCTGAAACTGGATGTGATGGCGGACGCGCCGAGCGTCCTGCCGTGATATCCGCCCATGAACGCGAACATCAGGGATCTGCCGGAACTGCGCCTGACAAGCTTCAGGGAATCCTCAAGCGCCTGGGCGCCGCCCACATTGAAATGGACCCTGCCCTTCTCTTCAAATACGCGCTCCATCCTCTCCCCTATGCTTGCCGCAAGACGAATCTTCTCTTCATGGAGATACTGGCAGGCGAGCTGAGGAAGGCGGTCTATCTGCGCCCTGAGGGCGAGGTTGAAACGTTCGTTGCCGTATCCGAAATTCACCGCGGAGTAGATCATCTGTAGATCGAGGAACTCGACGCCCTCCCTGTCATATAGATAGCTGCCCTGAGCGCGCGCGAATATGTTGGGCTTGTCGACGTAATGGACCGTATCCCCCCATGAGCAATATTTCGCCTCCATCTTCAGAAGCTCGCCCTCGGTCATCCGCCTATCTGATATTAAGGCGTTAGTCTTTGATGTCCTGGTCATGGCATTCTCCTTTTAAAATATTCATAAATGTCTTTCAGGTTCTTGAAAGGAACATGCGGCAGCTTCTCTTCGCTGAAATGCTTCATCAGGTATCCTTTAGCGAAGACGATATCCGCCTCTTTGGACGCGCATACATCGGACAACCCGTCGCCTATATAAACCGAAACCGAGCCTTTTTTGAATTTTTTCACCAGCGTTGTCTTTTTGCAATGGGCGCAATCACCGCACCTTTTATTATTCAGCGGGAAAGACGGTATCAGCCTGTCTTTGGACATCCTTAACCTGTTTGAATAAACCGGCACATCTTTTATGCCGTTCTTGCGCAATACAGCGTTCAGGATATAATCAAAATTGTCGCTTACGATCATCGTCCTGATCTTTTTTGAGTCGAAGAACTTGATCAGCTTGTTAAAATAAGGATCGATCTCAACGGTGCCTATATAGTCATCCAGGGCTTCTTTCGTTACCCTGACGCCCTCCATCTGCCCCTTTAGGCAATCCCTTGAGCCGATCTCCCCATTCTTCCACTTCTTCTCGAGCTCAACCCAACGGTCATCGCTGGAATACCGTTCAATGAGGCCGTCCAACACATCTTTTGTGGTGATAGTATTATCGAAATCGAAAAACACGGTAGGTTTATTCATGGGATATAGTTTACACCAATTTATATCTTCTTACAAGTTGAAACAGAAAAATATGCGGGAAAAATATGTATCAACACCTGCCTGAAACCGAAACCATCTCTTTTATCTCTTTACAAACACCATGCTTTAAAAGCTCTTCCAAGTATAAGGGGATCGTAAGAGACCAATTGTCTTTGGATATGGTCCCGGGACGGTTTACCCTGTAAGCGTATAGATCCCCTTTATACAGGCCAGCCATGTTAAGATAATCCATAATAAGCTCAATGCAGAAGATCGAGCGGGAGCTAAGTGTTATCTTTAAGGCAGCGGCAATTGTGTCAGGGCTGGATTTTTCCTTCATTGACCCTTTAAGCTTAAAGCGCTGCCATAACTTCTCTTTCTCTTCATACGTGTTCTCATACATCTCTATAAAATCCCTTAACTCTTCCGGCCTTTTGCCCAGAATCCCTACTAACAAATCTACCGATCTTATACTGTCGAGCCATCTTAACCTGCCGTGTTTGGACCGGACAGGATCGAAAAGCCTGTCCTGCGCGGCTGAGTAATCTATATTACGGTCGAGCGATTTTCTTATGAATAGCGGTTGATCTACGGTTCCTGCCTCATTTTCCCACCACGCTGCCCAGTTCGTCGTATCGTGGGTAGACAACATCGCTACGGACATCTCACGATATTCTTCAGGATCAAGGAAATCATGCGTCTTTACCCAGTCTTTCGTCCAGCGCTGGACTTCATTGCCGGGAATAGCGAACTCTTTAAGCGTTTCAGGGCATGCCTTGGGTATCATGCCGAGGTCTTCGGCGCATAGGAGCATCCTGGTATTCCCGCACATCACCGACAGGATAGATACGCCGTGTTCCTTCCACAGGTGCTCATCGGAGGGATCAAATACGCCATTAAGCCCCTCATTCTCCTGCGGATCGTTATACGGGATACTCCATATACGGAAAAGGCCGACCACATGGTCCACTCTCAATATATCGTAAAAATTCTCCGCGAATTTGAGTTTCTCTTTAAGATATGTGTAGCTGTCCGCCGATATCTTGTCCCAGTCATACGTCGGCATCCCCCACCTCTGCCCTTTGGCGCAATACATATCCGGCGGCGCGCCTGCCGCAAAATCCAACTTGAAAAATTCCGGGTGGGACCAGACATCCGCGCTGTCCCTCGATATCAGTATGGGCAGGTCGCCGCACATCAGGACGTTCTTAGAGCCGGCGCATGACCTGGCTTCGGCAAATTGTCTATATGCGACCCATTGAGACCACTTCTGGAAATCGACCTCTTTTCCATGTTTTTTTGCGAATATAGCAAGCTCGCGGCCATCATGTTCTTTATAACGCTCTTCCCATTCATACCATGGCTTACCCTTATGGAACTCTTTCAGGACCTTAAATAGGGCAAAATCGTCAAGCCAATATGCGTTATGATCCGAGAATTTTTTAAGATCTTTAGCGTCTCCGGCCCCTTGCGCCGAATATATATGCCGCAGGAGTTTTATCTTTTCATCTTTGATCTTATAATCGACATGCTTTTGCCCGGAAGGATTGGCCTTTCTTGCAGCCTCTATTTTAGCTTGGATGGTTTTGTCGCTCGCCCCCGGGAGAGCGACTAAAGATATGTACATCGGCTCAAGCGCAAAAGAGCTCACCGCGTCGTAAGGGCAAAAGGTCGATCCCGTTTCGTTCATCGGCAGCAACTGAAGTATAGAGCAGCCCGACTTATGGCAGAATTCAATCAGGAGTTTCAGATCATCGAAGTCGCCGATGCCGATGCTGTTCTTCGAATATACCGAAAAAAGAGGCGCCAGTATACCGGCCCTCTTCTGCGTCCCAGCCTTATTCCAGGTATTTTTTGTCATGGACACTATATTATATAATTATCTCCTTTAGGTCAAGTTAAAAGAGGACAAGAAATCCTTTCGCTTCGTTCATCTGCACGTCAAATAAATTTTATGGGTCCTGCTTCTAACCTAAGCCTCGTTATTCGAGCACTGAAAATATTCCCCAGCGCTCTAATACTTGGGTCGGTCTTTGTTCAGTCGAAAAACGGGAGCCTGCGGCAACTCGGCCGGCGTCCCGCCTTCGGCGGGACGATGATCCGGCCTCGAACCCTCCTTCGTCCCGCCACCTTTGGCGGCGGTACTTCGGAGGGATTTCGCCGAAGCAATCTATGGTAATACTACGGAATGCGAAGGCGAACAGCCTTGGCTCTTTTAATATCAAAACATTGTTATATATAACCGTTTTTCTCCATCACAAAGACCTAATATTTTCAATGTGCTCATCATAACGTCGGCTTAGGTTTATAGCTGCCCAGACATCAGTAACTCCGGGACGTTTCTATCTGGAAATTTTTCGGGTGACGCGGCTTGAGACTTTTTATGATAAGGGCGAAGTATGGATGGGGTGTCCCGAATACAGCAAGTGTAGTTCGGGCATATAGATACGCGCTTATATATACCACGGGATTGTAAACCCGTTCCTGCCTTTATGCTTACGGGTGGCAGGAACGGATGGGGTGCCCGAATGTTAATGACTGTGGTTCGGGATACATAGATACGCGCATAGAATATACCGATATCTAATGACTGAGAGTCAAGTTAGACCGTTATCTACCCCGCATAGTATAAAGAAATAGGGAGATTGTAAACCCATACGAGCCCTTTAAAAGAAAAAGTCTCAGCCGCGGCAGGACCCGAAAAATTTAATCCTACATGGGCTAGTGTCCGGAAGCACGCGGCAGACTGGGGATGGGCGAAAAATTTCAAATTTCAAAATTTCTGTTGACATAACAGGAGTGCCGTGGTATATTATTACTGCAGTTAAGAAGGATAGGAGATCTTGGACCGTAAGGCTGGATTGACCGACCTTGCGGTTTTTTTATTCGCTGTCGCTGTCATAGGCGAATAATCCGCCAACGCTTTATGGCGGATGATCATTATCCCGTATTTGCTGCAATTTTCAGCGAAAGGAGGCAACAAGATCAATGGTTAAAGGAAAAGTAAAATGGTTCTCAAACGAGAAAGGTTATGGGTTTATTACTCCTGAAAACGGAAATGATGTATTCGTGCATCACACTTCGATTCAGGGTGAAGGCTATAAGTCTTTGGAGGAAGGCCAGGATGTCGAGTTAGATATCGTGCAGGGCCCCAAAGGCGAACAAGCTGCAAACGTAGTGAAGTTATAACCGGGTGAGAATAATAAACCATCTTCCTGATTTTATTCAGGAGGGTGGTTTTTTTATTTCAAATACCGCTCAATTGACAAGGCCGCTTTAAGCGTGCTATGATATCCCGTATGACACAGGCTATAGTCACTATAGCAAAAAATTTCATGAATCTGCTGTATCCTATGCGGTGTTACGCCTGCGGGAAGGATCTCGAAGCGTTGAACAAATACGGCGTCTGCGACGACTGCGTTAGCCGCATACGAAAGAATCCAGCGCCGTTCTGCCGCATTTGCGGCCGCCCCGTGGAAAAAAGTTCATGTCTGTGCGCCGAATGCAAAAGATCGGCCCCGTTTTTCGACAGGGCGTATTCGGCGTACCTTTATGAAGGCGTACTTAAAGAACTTATCCATAAATTCAAATATAATGGCAAGATACGGTTATCCCGCATATTGTCAAAACATACGGCTGACTTTATTGAAGATAACGGCGATATAGTTAAAGATATAGACATTATAACCTGCGTTCCGCTGCAAAATAACCGTTTAAGGGAGAGAGGCTTCAATCAGTCCAGGATACTGGCTTTCAATATATCCGAAAGGGCCGGGATTCCGTTTGCCGATACATTGGAAAAGCGCGTATCTACAAGACACCAGAATGAGCTGTCCAGGGACGAAAGGCTGTCCAACCTGAAAGGCGCATTCGCGGTCAGGGCTGAGGCAGACATCTATGGCCTTGCTGTATTATTGATAGACGACGTGATGACAACGGGGGCGACCCTGAGCGAATGCTCCAGGGCGCTCCGGGATGCCGGCGCCAAAGAGGTGCGTTGTCTTACACTGGCGCGGGGCGTTGGAAATTGACATCAACTTAATCACTTAATTACTTAATCGCTTAATAGCTAAGTCGGACATAACTCCATACATGAAGATAATAGATAAATATATAGTCAAGGGTTTCGTGGGGCCTTTTATATGGTGCACATTTGTATTCCTTATAATGGCCGTCATAATAGATATATTCTCGTTTATCGACGATATTGTTAAGTTCAAGATACCGGCGATGTCGATCTTCAATTTTTATCTATACTATTCGCCTACAATATTCATACAGGTAACGCCGATGGCGATACTCCTCTCAACCATATATATACTAAGCAACCTCAATAAGCATAACGAGGTGACCGCTATGAAATCGAGCGGCATAAGCCTGTGGCGAATAATGGCCCCCATACTGATAATAGGAACGATCGTCGCGTCAGTCATATTCATAGTCAACGACAGGGTAATACCGCCCACATCCAGGAAGGCCGCCGATATCAGGCGTTATGAGCTCGAGAAAGAAAAGCGCAAACAGAGCGCTCAGAAGATAGTGGAGAACGTCGCGATATACGGTTCCGGGAATAAGATAATTTTTGCGCGGAACTACGATACCGAAAAAAAGACCCTGGGGGATATAATAATACACCAGCACGACAAGGCCGAGAATCTCGTGTCCAAGATCACTGCCCAAAGCGGCACATGGACAGAGGACGGATGGAAGTTCAAAAAGGTCATAATGTGGAAGATAGATAATTCGGGCAGGATACTGCAGGAACCCTTATTCTTCGATGAGAGGATAATCGCCCTTAAAGAGAAGCCCTCCGATTTCGCTAACCGGGAATGGCGCGCCGATTACATGAGTCACAGGGAGTTAAAGAATTACATAAAAAATTTTGAGGGCACTGGAACAAGGCTGATTAAGAGCCTGCAGGTAGACCTGCATTACAAGGTAGCTTTTTCTCTCATAAGCCTTATAATCATACTGATAGGGGCGCCGTTCGCTTTGATAACTACCCGCGGCGGCGTTTTGATAGGCATGGGCATGAGCATAGCGATAGGCCTCCTCTACTACGCCTTTATCGCCATAAGCCTCGCGTTCGGAAAAGCGGGGTTTCTGCCTCCTGTAGTTGCGGCATGGTCCGGCAACGTCGTATTCACTATCCTCGGAATATATCTGATAAATAAGAGAAGTTAGTCCGCGCCTTCGTGGCTTATCTCTACTTTACCTTCGGGCATCTTACTCTTCCTGGATATGACCCTTCTTAATGTCGTATGTTTTAATACGATATCTTTTGTGTTCCCGACGTTCAATTTTTCAAAAAGGAACTCGAACTTCGCCTCTACCTCTTTCGCGATCGCGTCCCGCGTGTCGGCTGGAAGGCCAAGAATATCCTTCTTAAAAGCGCCGAGAGCTTTCTTCCTGGAACTGTATATGAACTGCTCGTCGGTCTGGTCGGCCTTCTTTTCTCCGGCCATGTTCTTCCTTATCCAGTCGTATATCCTATCCTTCAGTTCTTTCGGGAAATGGCCGGATTCATACACCATGTTCTGGAACTCTGTCGCGAGATGCACCTCCGCGGTCCCGACCTCGGGGAATTTTCCGAACGCCTCAGCGGGAAGGGTCGAGGCTCCGTGCTGGACGGCCCCGGCGAGGGCGTATTCTTCGCGCGCTATCTTGGACAGGTTCTTCAGGGTGTCAAAATCCAGTTTAACCTTGGCTATCGTGCCGTCAGGCAAAACGACCCCGCCATGCGACGTGCCGGTCTGTATGCTTATCTTCGATATACCACATCTGCCCTTGCGAAGCCTCTCTTTATAACCTTCCATAAATGCGCGCAGATCCTCGGGGGTCGAATTTTTGCTGCCGACCTCCCCTATCTCCCCGCCGACAGATACCTCTATACCGCGCGGCTGGTTCTGCCGGATAAAGTTAGTAAGCTTGGCGCAGACTTCGTAGTTGAGCTCCTGCTGTTTTTTAATAGAGCTTTTAGATAGATCAACAAGGGTGGACGAGTCTATATCGATATTGTAAAAACCGCCTTCCATCGCCTGGATTATCAGGGCTTTTATGCTCTCCAGCTCCTTTTCAGGATCCTTCTCGTAATTCTTGTGGCTTACCTGAAAATGGTCTCCCTGGATGAATATGGGGCCCTTCCATCCTTCTTTCATGGCCGCGGCCAGACATACGGCGGTATATTCAACCGCAGGCTGGTTTGTATATCCCATTTCCGATTTTGCTATTTCAAATATAAAAGGTCCGGCATTATTGCGCTTAGCCACCCTGAATATCGCCTTTGCCAGATCATAGGTAAGCGTCCTCAGGTTTATCGCGGGCACCGTGAAAGCCGCGGGAAATTCTCCCTTACCGCGCGCCATGTAGAACTCATTTATGCTCGACGGGTATACCCCGCCTTTGTAAGCCAGCCCCGCGATCTTCTTTGCGATTTTTTTCTTATCATCAATATTTTCCGTCAGCGCAAGATCCAGCGCCAACTTGTCCATATCTAGCGGTCTTCGTCCCATTTTAAGTCAATCTCCTCTCTTAAGTTAAATTCGAAATACGAATATCGAAATCCGAAACAAATTCTAAATCCTGATTTCCAAAACATCACTTCTTATCATTAGAATTTTCGAACATTCGGATTTGTTTCGAATTTCGGATTTCGAGCTTCGAATTTTACCCTTTATGTCCCCATCTCCCAGCTATCCAGATATTTCTCCTGCTCCTCGGTAAGAGTATCTATCTTTATGCCGAGAGACTCAAGTTTAAGTTTCGCGATGTTCTTGTCTATGAAATCCGGGACTTTATATACCTTTTTGCCGAGTTTTTTGTAATTCTTGGCTAAATATTCGCAGGCCAACGCCTGGTTCGCGAAGCTCATGTCCATTACGCTGGCAGGATGGCCCTCAGCGGCGGCGAGATTGATGAGCCTGCCTTCGCCCAGCAGGTTTACGCGCCTGCCGTCCTTCAAGGTGTATTCATCGACAAATTCCCTGACCTTGCGTTTTCCCTTAGCGATCTTTTCCAGGGCCGGTATGTCTATCTCAACGTTAAAATGGCCGGAATTGGCGACTATCGCGCCGTCTTTCATAAGCTCAAAATGCTCTTTCCTTATGACGTTTATATCGCCGGTCAGCGTAACGAATACATCCATCTTTTTGCAGGCCTCTCTAAGAGGCATCACATTAAATCCTTCCATGACAGCCTCGAGAGCCTTTAACGGATCGACTTCGATTATCGTCACATTGGCGCCCATGCCTCTTGCGCGCATCGCAACGCCTCTTCCGCACCAGCCATAGCCGCATACCGCGAAATTCGATCCAGCCATAAGGACGTTGGTCGAGCGTATTATGCCGTCGATGGTAGACTGGCCGGTCCCGTAACGGTTGTCGAACAGGTGTTTTGTATCCGCGTCGTTCACGGCGATTATAGGGTAAAGAAGGAGATTCCTCTTCTCCATGCTCCTTAAACGTATAACGCCGGTCGTCGTCTCTTCGGTCCCGCCCAGCATATTTTTGGCCAGCGAGCCCTTAGATTTGTGGACAGTCGAAACGAGGTCCGCGCCGTCGTCCATGGTTATGTTCGGCGAGGTTTCGAGGACGCTGTTTATGTGACTGTAGTATTTTTTGTTGTCCTCCCCCTTTATGGCGAAGGTGCTTATCTTCATGTCCTTCACCATCGAGGCGGCGACGTCATCCTGCGTACTCAACGGGTTAGAAGCGCATACGGACACAAGCGCCCCCCCTTCTTTTAAGGTAAGGGCGAGATTAGCCGTCTCTGTCGTTACGTGGAGGCAGCACGATACCTTCAACCCTGCAAGCGGCCTTTCTTTCCTGAAATGTTTCCGGACGAGCTGCAGGACGCGCATATACTCGTTCGCCCACTCTATGCGCAATTTACCCTTTCCAGCGAGTTTTAGATCTTTGACATCATATTGCATGGTATATCTCCGCGTTAGTTATAAGTTGTAAGTTTTAAGTTTTAAGTCGCAAGCTATCAACAATTCGCTTACGACTTACAACTTACGACTTACGACTACTTAACATACTTCTTTAAATCCTTCGCCACATCCGTCTTTTCCCAGGTAAACCCTTCTTCGGTCCTGCCGAAATGTCCGTAAGCGGCCGTCTTCCTGTACCTTGTGCCGTCGGATTCCCGCAACTTCAAAGTGGCTATTATTCCCTGAGGCGTAAGCTCGAAATGCTCCCTTATCACCTTCTCGATCTTCTCATCGCTTATCTTTCCGGTCACGTATGTATTGATCATCATGGATACCGGTTCGGCGCGTCCGATGACATAAGCAAGCTGTATAAAGAGCTTATCGGCGATGCCTGCGGCGACTATGTTCTTGGCTATATACCTTCCCATGTATGCGCCGGAACGGTCGACCTTTGTGGGGTCTTTTCCTGAAAAAGCCCCGCCGCCGTGGGACACGGTACCGCCGTATGTGTCGACTATGATCTTGCGGCCGGTCATACCGGTATCCGACTGCGGCCCGCCGATCACGAATTTACCGGTCTGGTTAATAAAGAATTCCGTCTCCTTATCGATGTAATTTTTCAGGACCGGAAGCGCCACCTTTTCGATTATCTCTTCCCTTGCCTTCTTTGAGAGCATGTCGGTCTTCTTATCAACAACGTCTTCGGTATGCTGGCTCGCGAGGACGACTGAATTCACCTTAACCGGTTTGCCGTCGTGATATTCCACCGTGACCTGCGATTTTCCGTCGGGTCCGAGATATTTCAGCTCGTTGCTCTTTCTCACCTCAGCCAGTTTCCGGCAAAGTTTATGAGCGAGCATTATCGGCAGCGGCATAAGTTCCGGCGTCTCCTTGCAGGCATATCCCATCATCATGCCCTGGTCTCCGGCCCCGCCTTTGTCTACTCCCATGGCAATGTCCGGCGACTGCGTATGTATGGCGTTCAATATGGCGCATGTGTGATGATCGAACCCGTATTTAGGATGTGTGTAGCCTATATCCTTCAGCAGGCTTCGACACAGTTTATGTATATCCACATATGCCGTTGTCGTTATCTCCCCGCCTACTATTATAAGGCCCATGGTAACATAAGTCTCGCATGCGACCCTGCCTGCCGGATCCTGTTTCAATACCTCGTCAAGGACGCTGTCGGAAACCTGGTCACATACCTTGTCGGGATGGCCTTCCGTTACGCTTTCCGATGTGAACAGATATTTATTCTTCGTCATCTTCCCTTCTCCTTTTTAAATGAGGCCTCAACTTATGGAGCGATAGCGAACATAAGTTGTCCGGATTGCTCAAACGTTGGGCCGAATTTAATGCCGAAAGATACATTTAAAAAGCCCATGCTTTTCGATACAAACTATCTTTCGGCGCTCTCCTTTTTCCTGTATTCCCTGTCCGCTTTCTCATAAGATTCGATATTCCCTATATCGTACCAATCTTCAAGAAATGTAAACCCGTAAACCCTGTCGACCTTGCTCATCCAGCTTATATAGTAACCGGGGGCGTCAAGCTTATTCTGCTGTTTTACATATTCTTCTATCAAGGACAATTTTTCTTTAGGAAAATAATATATTCCGCACGATATCAGGGTAGATTTCGGTTTCTCAGGTTTCTCTTCGAAGTCGACCACCTTTTCGTCAACGTCTATCTCGACAACGCCGAAGCTCCTGGCCGACTCAAACTTCTTTATGTCATGCAGAGCTACTGAAACGCCGTCTGCCCTCCCTTTGGCGAATTCGATAAATCTATCAAGGTCAAAATCGAACAGGTTGTCGCCCGCTATCACCAGGAGATCATCGTCTATCTTCTTTGACTTAATGGCAAATTCGAGGTCCTGCACGGCACCTAGTCTATTCTCGTTGGCCGTAGTCCCGTCGTTTAATAATTCGGTCTTTTTCCTGTGGAACGACGTCATAAGCCAGCCGTTGAAGCTGCCGTAGAACTTATCATTCGTAACTATACATATCGAACTCGCGGCGTTCTTCATTGCCGCGATCTTATCCAATATCCTGTCGATCATCTTTTTCCCGCCGACGCTCAAGAGCGACTTCGAAGTATTCAGGGTCATCGGATGAAGTCTGATAGCGTAACCGGCAGCCAGAATAACAACTTTCATAACTTTTCCCTTTTTACTTTTGCCTTTTACCCTTTCTTTGACAATTCTTTTTTAAGATACGTTATCCTGTCTACAGGTGTCGGGTCTGTCCTGTTCATTATGGCAAGATAGAAACTTGCAAAATCGCCCATATATATGAGCGAAAATATCCTCGCCAATAATCCGTCACCGGAAGAATGGACTTCCGTCGCTTCGATGCCTTCCGTCTTCAGCATCCTCTTGACGATATCCATCCTTAATCCTATGCGGGGACTATCCCCCTTATCTCTTAATAAAATGACAGCAAAACTTTTCAGTATACGTTCCGGATTTGCCCAGCCGACGATCTCATTATGGCACATCTCGGGAAAAGTATGGACGGATGAAACGGTTTTGGAATTTTCCGCAAGCTCGCCTCTCCATCTGGTAGCCGCGCAGTCTATATGTTCCTGGCCGGCATAGATCACAGGGTATTTAAGGTATAATTTCCCGGCGATCTTCTTTGCCGGGTTAACGCTCTCAGGAACGGCATGGCCCAATCTCTCCTTCAGGCGGCTTAAGACCTTTATCGTCTCAGAGATATCCTTTTCCTGGCTTCCCGCAAATCCTATTTTAGACAATAGGATAAGGAGAGGAAAGAACGAATAGCCTATAGCGCAGCGGGGCGGCAGCCCTCCGGGTATGATGACCGCGGGAAAACCGTCGGCTTCGGCCATCTTCTTTAGTTTCCCGCCGGAAGTTATGACTATGATATCGGCCTTTTTAGCCTTGGCGTCTTTATACGAGCTTATCGTCTCTTCGGTATTCCCTGAATAGCTTGAGGCTATAATCAAAGATCCTCTGCCCACAAAACCGGGCACGGTATAGTTCCTGTTAACAAACAGAGGGGCCCTCGCCTTATCGAAGAGATATGATCTTGCGATATCCGCGCCGATGGCTGAACCGCCCATACCCGCGCATACTATATTCTTATATCCGGATTTGAAACGCCGCGGCAGGTCGATCTTAGATCCTATACTACTGGCGACAAGGCACTGCTGAGGCAACAGCTCGATCGTCTCCAGCATACCTGCCCTGTCATATCTCGTAATATTTTTCGGATCGTCTAAGTTCATTCTGCTATTCCACTTCGATCGCCAGGTCCGGAACAATCTCTTTCAATTTTTTCTTAGCGAACCTCTCCACCTCTTTCCCCGTGGAAAGGGTCATAGCCTCCTGAGCTATCTCTTTCGCCTGTCTGATAGTCACGGACCTTATAATACGTTTTATCTCCGGGATGGCTATAGGCGAGGTGCTGAATTCGTCAAGGCCCAGCCCAAGAAGCACTATGGTCATTACTATATCGCCGGCCATCTCTCCGCACATACCAACCCACACGCCCGCGTTATGGCCGTTCTCTATCACGTTCTTTATAAGCCTCAACACGGCAGGGTGGGCCGGCTCGTATAGATACGCTATCTTTTCGTTCACCCTGTCGACAGCAAGCGAATACTGTATAAGGTCGTTCGTACCTATCGAAAAGAAGTCTATCTCCCTGGCGAGTATATCGCTGGTAAGCGCCGCGGAAGGGACTTCGATCATAGCGCCTACCTCTATATCCTCATCGAATTCGACGGCCTCTTTTTTAAGATCCTTCTTAGCCTCTTCCAGGAGGGTGTTCGCCTGCCTCAGCTCTTCTACGCCGGATATCATAGGGTACATAACTTTAAGTTTTCCGAATGCCGAAGCCCTCAGGATTGCCCTGAGCTGCGCCTTAAATATATCAGGCCTCGCGAGACAGAATCTTATAGCGCGCCATCCAAGAAAAGGGTTCATCTGCTGCGGGACATCGAGTTGAGAAAGGAACTTATCGCCTCCCAGGTCCAGCGTCCTGATTATGACAGAATTCGGCTTCATCTTCTTCGCGACGGATGAATACGCCTTGAACTGCTCCTCTTCGGTAGGAAGGTCCTTCCTGTTCATATAGAAATATTCCGTCCTGTACAGGCCTATGCCGGTGGCCCCGTGCGCTATGACAGAGGCCACATCCTCCGGCACCTCTATGTTTGCCGACAGCTGTATGCTCTTGCCGTCGAGAGTAATGGAGGGCTGGTTCTTGAGCTCGAGCAGGTGTTTTTCAATGACCGCGAACCGTTCCTTATCCTGCTCATATTTTTTCAGCGTTTTAGCAGACGGATTTATTATGACAAAACCATGGGTGCCGTCTATTATCACTTCGTCGCCGTTCTCGACCTTCTTGGTCAGGGTCTCCAGGCCTACAACAGCGGGTATCTCCAAAGATTTCGCCATGATGGCCGTATGAGATGTCCTGCCGCCTATATCTGTCGCAAAAGCGGTGACATTCTTCTTATGCATTGTGGCGGTATCGGACGGCGAAAGGTCGTACGCTACGACCACGACCTTCTCTTTCAAGTTTGACAGTATGTCCTCTTTCGCTCCTATCAGATTTTTCAGGATCCTCCTACCGACGTCGTTTATATCGCTTATACGTTCCTTTAGATATTCGTCATCCATCTCCGAGAATACCTTGATATATCTCTTCAGGACGTCCTGGAAGACGTATTCGATCGAAAGCTTCTCCCTCTTAAGCCTCGACACCACCTCTTCTATCAACATGCTGTCGTCTATTACCAGGAGGTGCGCGCTGAATATCTGCGCGTGCTCTACGCCCATCTCCTCGGAAATGCGTTTCTTTATATCGATTATTTCGTTCTTGGTCTGGATGAGAGCGTCCTTGAAACGCTTTATCTCCGAAGGTATGTGCTCATCTTTTATATTACGCCTGGAGATAGTATACTGCTCTCTTCCGAAAAGGAACGCCTTGCCTATGGTTATACCCGGCGAAGCCGGTATTCCTTTCAGCGCTGTCTCTTTCTTCTTATTCATAATATTCCCTCATCCTGGACGCTATATGACAAAATCCTCAATATCGTCGCTTAACAATAACTTCTCGAGTTCCGCGATCGCCCGCTCGGCGTCCTCGCCGTCCGCCGCTATCAATACTTTGACCCCGGCGCCGGCCTCGAGCATCATTATCCCCATTATGGACTTCCCGTTAACCTTCTGCTTTCCTTTGGATATGGTAATGTCGCAGTTGAATTTGTTGGCGATCTGCACAAATAGCGCGGCCGGCCTGGCGTGCAGGCCTTGTTTATTCCTTATCATTATCGTCTTCTCAACAGTCATACATTTTATCCTTTAGATTTCTTTAAACTCGTTACCAGGTCGATTATTATTTTTGCCAACCTGGCCGGGTCGTGCCTCACATAATCACTGCTGTTAACTATATGGGCTTCCACTACTTTGCATTTCATCTTCTTTAAATTATCGGAATCGGGAACGACCGGATATGACTCCTCCGCTTTATATTTTTCCGCCATCTCTTCCGGGATCTTCGCGGTATTTATAATGCAGTAATCGACGATGCCCGGAGCTCCGTGTTCCACCATGGCCTTGAGATGGTCACTCGCCTTGTAATCGTCCGTCTCGCCCTTTTGCGTCATCACATTGCAGACGTATACTTTTACCGCCCTGGACTCAAGTATCTCTTTGTAGATCCTGCCTACCAGCAGGTTCGGCATTATGCTTGTATACAGGCTCCCAGGCCCCAGCACAATGGTATCCGCTTTCCTGATGGCGTCTATAGCCTCATCGGTAGGCCTGCAATTTACAGGCCTTAAATGTATCTTTTTAATTGGGCTTCCGGCGGACGCAATACTGGTCTCGCCGATCGTCTGTCTACCGTCCAGGTGGTCCGCCACCAGAGTAACCTTATCCAGCGTAGAAGGCAGCACCCTTCCTCTTATTGCCAGGACCTTGCTGGATTCTTTGATAGCCGCGTCAAAATTTCCCGTAACTTTGGATAGCGCCGTTATGAAAAGGTTCCCGAAACTATGCCCGCCGAGTTCGCCGCCTTCTTCGAACCGGAACTGGAAAAGCTTGCCCATCAACGGTTCCGCGTCGGCAAGCGCGACGAGGCAATTCCTTATGTCTCCCGGAGGCAGGACGTCGAATTCCTTCCTCAATCTACCCGACGATCCCCCATCATCGGATACGGTGACTATGGCGGTAATGTTGCTGGTATATTCTTTCAATCCGTGCAGCAGCGTCGACAACCCCGTCCCGCCGCCTATTACGACTATCTTCGGCCCTTTTTCCAGGATCCTTTTCTGGTATATCTTGTCGACAAGTTCATCGTTGCCCTGGGGCAGAAAAACCAGCACGAGAGATTTTATTATACGTTTTATTCCCGTGACTACAGCCAATATACCTATTATTATAATAATGCCCGCAAATGTCTTGTTCTTAGGGTGTTGCTCCAGCAGTACGGTAACAAATCCCATCGATATCATTATGATACCGAAGACGGTCAATGTGATCCACCGCTTGACCCACATGCCCGGATACAGCCACTTAAAAGCATTTAATATTTTCACTATCTTCAGCGCCTTTTTAGAAAATTAAAAAAGGAGGATATTCTTCTTTTTTAATATTTTTTGGAGTCTTCTTCCTGAATTATGTGGAGTATCTCTTTTTCGTCCTTGGCCTTCTTGAGCATCTCCCTGAAAAATTTGTCTTTAAGCATCCTGGATATCCTGGCGAGTGCTTTCAGATGCGGGCCTGCAGACTCCTCGGGCGCTATGAGCAAAAAGAATATATAGACAGGCTCCCCGTCTAGAGAGTCGAAGTTCACTCCCTTCTGGGACAGCCCAAATGCGGCTACCAGGTTCTTCACATTCTGGGATTTAGCGTGCGGTATACCGATCCCCTGGCCGATACCCGTCGATCCCAGAGATTCCCTCATCATAAGGGCTTTTACAAGTTCCTCCTTGTTCTTTATCTCGTCTGCCTTAGCCAGAAGGTCTACCAGTTCCCTGATAACGCCTTCTTTATCCGTCGATTTCAGGCTTCCAGCGACGGCTTTCTTGTTCAAAAAATCCATTATCTTCACCCCGCACCTTCCTTCCTTAAATTTAACGTTGTATTTTATAAAGAGATTTTTTTACAATACCTTTCCCGCACCAAAAGATATTAGAAGGTGCGGGGTTTATGTGGATGCTGCCTCCTATTTTATTCTAGCGTCAGATTTGCGTACAAATTTGATATTGAGGCAGCGCTAAGAAATGCGAACGAATAGTGAGCATTTTAGCTGCCGAAATATCTTACCCGTCACCCCCGCGCGTTGTTATAGGTCCTTCGTCGGACTACTATCTAACCGTATCCTCCTCAGGATCATTTTTTACCCGAGTTAGACTATTGTAAAAAATGGAGCGGCGGATGGGTTTCGAACCCACGACATCGACCTTGGCAAGGTCGCATTCTACCACTGAATTACCGCCGCTTTTGCAAAGCAAAAGCGATGCTGAGCTAGCCATGAAGCGCGACGAACAGGAGCGCTTCAGGCGACGCGAAGCACCTATGCTTCGACTAAAATATAATTGCGCTAAAGTCTGACCGCTTGCCCGTGAACTGATCCTAGGTCCTTCGTTGGCCTACAGTTTGACTCCAGCCTCCTCAGGATCTTTCTCTTCATATTGTCTATAGGTATTTCAGCCGCTAAAATCCTTCCTTTGGTCGGATTTCTTTACGCGGCTTCAATATCAAAATTGCTTCGCAATTTTGGTGCCCGCACCAAGAATCGAACTTGGAACCTTGACATTAAGAGTGTCCTGCTCTGCCAATTGAGCTATGCGGGCAATCTCAGTCAGTTTTAGCGCAATAAATTGTTGAGCCTAAACCCGACCTTAAACTATTCATGGCGAAATCCGCCGAAGCACCTTCTAGCTTGCGCCTTGATTGCGGAGGCGGAAGCTATGCGGGCGTCGCGAAAACCGTCCTGCTATATCGCTCCTTAGAAGGAAACCTAGGTTTCCTTCTAACGTCCCGCCAGGACTATAACTCTGGGCGGGACTGTTTTCCTTCCTCTAACTTTAACACCAAAAACAAAAAAAGCATGGAATAAAATTCGCTATATCTAAAAATCCCTAGTTGCTTAGAGCGATAATTATATCAAAATCATAAATTAAATGCAATAAATTCTATTAGATATGGCAAAATACGTAATTTAGCCAATTTTATTCTGACTATTTCATTCCACTCGAGCTGATATAGGTCCTTCGTCGAACCGCAGTCTAACTCAATCCTCCTCAGGATCAAATTTTACCTGAGTGAGACTGCAGTAAAATTTGGTGCGGGCGAAGGGATTTGAACCCCCAAGCCTTGCGGCATACGGTCCTAAGCCGTACACGTCTGCCAATTCCGTCACGCCCGCGTAAGTCCACTTAAGTCACATCGTCAGAGTTTAGGTATTTTGTGCATTGCGCTGTTGTATTCGCTTTGCGCAAGGCCAATTCCGCCACTTCTATCTGACTGGATATCTCTTGCACTTCCAGCCTAAGTGACGGGCCACGTCCGCTGAAATTTATGTATAAATTTCATCCCGAGGCTGCGACAAATCGGAGCAGCCGAGGGAATACATCTTAAGTCAAATCGTCAAAGTATATTACAGTTTTTTATCTGTAGCCCCTCGCAGCTTGACTAAAATACATGCTGCTCGGGACAAATTTCGCCTGAGTTAGGCTGCGGCAAAATTTGGCGCGCCCGGGGTGAATCGAACACCCAGCCTACTGGTTCGAAGCCAGCCACTCTATCCAATTGAGCTACGGGCGCTTTTACTCAAATAAGCACAAAAATTGTTGAGCCTAAACCCGACCCTAAACTATTCATGGCGAAATCCGCCGAAGCTTCAACCGGTATCGCTGATTCAGCGAAGGCGGAAGCTACGGGCGCTTTTACTCAAATAAGCGCAAAAATTGTTGAGCCTAAACCCGACCCTAAACTATTCATGGCGAAATCCGCCGAAGCTTCAACCGGTATCGCTGATTCAGCGAAGGCGGAAGCTGCGGGCGCTCTTTAAAAGGTCCGCCTCTTTCAACCTGCCGCCGCGCAGGCCGCTATTCGCGGCATTTACGATCGCCTCCACATCCTCATTCGTTATGTCGCCCTGTTTTATCGTAATCATCCGGCAAAAGGCGCCTTACGCCTGATATTCTACTCTCTATTCGATCGATATATTCTCTTCGACCTTAAAATTATCCTGGAAAGTGAAGTCGCCGGACAGCTCCGGCAGTTTAAATTGCGTATCATGGGCGCCTTCACTTATCTTCTTCGCGCGATATCGTTCGAACTCCCCGCTTTTTACGACCTTCAAAAGCGGGGACCCCAGGAGTTGCGCCTGCCGTATCCAGCTGTATTCGCAATTCTGGCGGCAAAGTTCTTCTTCTATGGACTTTAGAAATCCTTTTTTCTCTTCAAGAGTGGGCACGCCGTCAAATTCCACTAAAAATATATAACGCGGCGGGTGGTCCCATTGGACGGAAGCGGAGAAGAGCTCCACTATCATCTTGTGAGCGTCGAGGGCTTTATTCACCGCCTCGTTCACCTGCGATTCGTATACCTTCTCTCCCGTAAGCGAAACGGCGTTAAGGCCTTTCTGCACGAATTCTATGACCGGCGTCTTGTTGAAAAAACCGTCGACGACAATAACGTCGTCTATGTTATAGCGGTATAACCCTCCGGGGGTGGTGACGACCAGCAAATATTCTCTGCCCTTTTCCAGTTCGTCGCAAAGAAAGACGCGCTTGTCCTTCTTTGACATATCTTCCCTGGGTATAAATTCATAAAAATTCGCGTTTATGGCAAGGACGCCTCCTGCCCCTTCATCGCTCATCGGTATGGAACTACGGGCTTCCGTGGAAAGGCAGCCGAAATCCCTTATAGGGACGTCCCCAAAATACTGAGGCAGCTCCTTAAGGTATATCTTGACCGTCCCGCCTTTCCAGCACTCTATGAGCTCCAGGCCCGGCCAGAAATATTTCGGCAATAGGGCCCCTCTCTCCTTCAGAATATCTTTCAGGACCGCTGCGCGCGCCGGGTTCGGCCTGAACGCCGCTTCTATCTCACGTCTTATATTCTCGGAAATATCGAATTCTTTATTTAAAGAACCGCGTTCGATATCGTCTATTATCTTATCTTTCCATATCTCTATTTTTTTGCACAGTAATACTAATGTGCTCGGGTTCAACGTTGCTACAGTCGTTATATTCTGCTCTATGCCGATCCTGAGTATGCAGTAATATCTCGCGTCGTAATCTTTTATCTCAAAAACCTGGTGCGGCAACGCGTAGAGGCTCTTAACGGCGATTGGCAGGTTCCTGTAACCGAACCCGCTCTCTGCTCCGTAAGGCAGCCCCGATCCCGTATATCCTTCTATCTCGGGGCTTATGACGGCCAGCACCTTGCCGTCCAGGACGCGCGGATGATCCCTTGAGATATAATATGACCACAGGGTCGAAACCTCGGCCTTCTTCTCCCGCGAATAGCCGGTCACGGGGATAAGCTTTTTGCGGCTGGTAGTGCCGCTGGTGGCGCCGAAGAATATCGGCTTATCCACGGTCAGGACACGATCCTCCCCTTTCTCCATCTTTTCAAGGTAAGGAAGAAAGGTCTCGAAGTCGTTCACGGGAACCGTATTCTGGTAATCCGCAATGGATCTTATACTGGAAAAGTCGTAACGCCGTCCATATTCTGTGTTACGGTTGCGCTTGAGGAACTCCAGAAGAATTTTTTTCTGGGCGCGCACAGGGTCTTTTGTAGACCGTTCAAACGCCATTGCCTTGAACGCCAATAGTTTGACAGCAAGATACGCTATATTCAAATGCCCGCCTTTTTTTGATTCATTATAGGTATTTTATCCCAATATATCAAGAAATATCACAGCGCGCGCCAAAAAAATGGCAGGCTAAAAAATATAGCCTGCCATTTCCAAATTACCTCTTCAAAGTCCTATTCTGTAACTGTTACCGACTTTGCCTTCTCGGTATTGCCTTCCTTCAGATATTCAACCACTACCTTCTGACCTTCTTTGAGTTGGTTGAAAGTAACAGCGTTGACCGTATCATCCACTATCTTCACGGTCTCGGTGAACGGGAATATCCTCGTCTCGCCGGTATCGCTCTTAACGGTGAGTTTCTTCTCGCCGGTGACAGCCTCTTCAGTGGCGCCTACCACGGTCCCCACAAATACGCCGCCTGCCTCGATCACTACGCCAACCGGTTCGGTGGCTTTAAGAGTATCATCCTGTGCGTAACATACCGCGCACAGGCTGATCAACGCTAATAATGCGATAAAAGTCTTCTTCATCTGCTTGCTCACCCCCTTCAAGGTTTACTTATAATTGTAAAAGTATACCTTCAAGTTGTAAAAAAATCAAGTTTTTTTGGTCATCTAGCTTTTGTTAGGAATTAATCGCCCGCTCAAACGCCTTATGGTCGTTAACCTTGGTACTCGCCTCTTCGACGGTCACCAATCCGTTCTTGCACAGGTTTTCGAGCGACTGGTCGAGAAGCTGCATGCCCTCCTGGCGCGCTGTCTGGATGGTTGAATACAGTTGGGAGGTCTTTCCTTCCTTAATAAGGTTCTTTACGGCGGGGTTGGCCAGCATTATTTCAAAAGCAGCTATCCTGCCGGCCCCGTCCTTCCGGCGCAGCAATGTCTGGGCAATTACCGCCCTCAAACATGTGGATAACTGCATGCGCACCTGCGGCTGCTGGTGGGGCGGAAAGACGTCCACTATCCTGTCTACCGTCTGGGCGGCGTCGTTCGTATGCAGGGTGGCAAATACCAGATGGCCTGTCTCGGCCGCGGTTATGGCGTTGGATATAGTCTCCAGGTCTCTCATCTCTCCCACGAGGATGACGTTGGGGTCTTCCCTGAGAGCGTCCCTGAGAGCGGACGCGAACGATTCCGTGTCTATCCCGACCTCCCTTTGGTTTATTTCGCAAAGCTTGTTCTGGTGGACAAATTCGATAGGGTCCTCTATTGTTATGACGTGGCGCTTAAAACTCGCGTTGATATATCCTATTATAGCGGCCAGGGTAGTCGATTTGCCGCTTCCGGTCGGCCCGGTTATCAATACCATCCCGTTAGGTTTTGCCGCCAGTTCCTTTACGATGGACGGCAGGCCTAAGTCTTCTATAGTAGGCACTTCGAAAGGGATGCATCTCATCACCGCCCCAACGCATCCGCGCTGCCTGTATACATTGACCCTGAAACGGGCTATGCCGGGCACCGAATATGAAAAGTCGAACCGGTGGCTCTCTTCAAATATCTTTCTCTGGCCTTCCGTCATGATGGAATACATATACTTCTCTATATCCTTTGAAGCCAGTATGCCGAGATCGGAGAATGATAGTTCGCCGTTAACGCGGAATATCGGCGGACTTCCCGCCTGAAAATGCAGATCGGAGGATTTTTTAATAACCAGAGTGCGTAAAAGGATATCGATATTGATCGCCATCGCTCTCTCCCTATCTATCGTCCTTCTTTTTCTGTTCGGATCTAACGTCCTTTAAATAAAGCTGGCTCGGCAGTTCCCCTGCCTTCGCTTTTGCCAGAAGGTTATCCACCTTGACGATGAGGTCTTTTTTAGAAACCGGCTTCATTATATAATCGTCCGCGCCCATTTCAAGGGCCCGGACTATATCGCTGTCTTTGTCCTTAGCGGTCACCATAACTATAGCCATTTGAGCATTACCCGGGTCTTTCCTTAACGCGCCGCATACCTGGATACCATCCATCTCCGGCATCATTATATCCAGCAACACCATCGCCGGACGCGCCTTACCAGCTATCTCTATCGCGTCTTTTCCGCTATATGCCTTCAACGCCTCGAATCCAAATACCGTCAGCAGCGTAACTAAAAGCTCCACATTTTCCTTGCCGTCATCCACGACCAAGATCTTGACCTTATCAGCCACTTTTTTCTCCTTGTAACATGTAATATTATACACCTAAAATGATCATTTGCCAAGAGTAGCCAAAATTGTTACCAAAATTGTTACGGCATGATATACTATTCCATAATGAACATCGCAAAAAACCTTGTAAAGATCTTCGTCGTCTCAGTGATCCTCATCGCGGTCACCATCGCTTTTATTTCGCTCTACATGCAATTATTCGGCAAGCGCGCTATCGAAGAGGCCGTCAGCAATATGCTGGGCTCCCGGATAAAGTTCACGGGCGTGGCGCTCGACATAAAGAAAAGCATGGTCAGCTTCCAGGGTTTTACGGTAATGAACAAGATGGAGTTCGAAGAGAATATCTTCATGGCCGATAAATTCACAGTATCGATAGACAGGGAAAAGTTCGAGAAAGAGAGGCAGCTCGTTTTTGAGGAGATACATATCGACAGGGGCACGCTGACCATCGAGAGGAACGCTAAAGGGCTGCTCAACCTTGCCGCATGGCCCGTGTATGATCCTCCCGGTCAGGCGGGAGTCGCGTATGCCGCGGAGGCTCCGGCTTCAGGCGGCATCTACAATTTCGCGAAGAGCATAAAAAAGATAACCATATCGAATTCCGTGCTCAGGTTCAAAGACTACTACATATCCCGGGAACCATTCTCGATATACGCCGATAATTTTAATTTCGAATTCACGCCTACCGGGATCTCCCGGGAAAAAATCGGGGCTGACTGCAGTTTCAAACTCAGGATCCCCGTGCTGAATTCTGTAAACGGCAGCGCCGAGTTCAGCGCCGGCATGGCTATCTATCCTGAAAGGGTGGATATGGAAGCGGCTTTATACACCAACTATATAAACATGGCGCTCTTCCTGCCGTATTTCGACGCGTATACGCCGTTCTCCGTAAAAGACGGCGTCTTCAGTTCGGACACCCGGTTCCGTATGCATGATAACATGGTAGATTCGCTCACAACGATATCCTTTCACAAACTGCATATCAAAGCCAAACCCGGCGCTGAAAATTCGCAGTTCCTGCAGACGTCTGTGAACAGGCTTACTCCATATCTCATGTCACGGCAGGGCAACCTGATATTTGATTTTGTGATAAAGGGGCCGGCGGAGAAACCGGAGGCAGGGCTGGGGCCGCGCGTGAAGTACGCAATCGGCATGGTAGCCCTAGAAGAATTCAGCAAGGCCATGCAGCAGCTGCAGAACCTCAAACAATAGACCCTATTCGTATCGAAGGGCTTCGATCGGGTTGAGCTTGGAAGCCTGCCTTGCGGGCCAAAGGCCGAAGAGCACACCGATTACAACGGAAAATGTCGTAGCTAGCACTATCGAAAACATGGAAACCTTTATTGCCCATCCCGCCAAGAGAGCCAAAAGAAGAGCGATGCCTGAGCCGGTTATCACACCCACTATACCGCCGCTAAACGTCATAACTATCGCCTCTATCAAAAATTGAATCATTATATCCGCATCGCGGGCGCCTATCGCTTTTCTGAGGCCTATCTCCCTTGTCCTCTCAGTGACGGATACCAGCATTATATTCATGATGCCTATACCGCCCACCAGAAGCGATATCGCGGCTATGGATCCCAAAAGCCATGTCATAGTCTGTGTAGTCTTTGTCATAGTCTCCTGTATCTCAGCCATATTTCGTATCTCGAAAGAGTCCTCGGCGTCTTTACTGTTTAAACGATGGCGTTTTATTATAGTCTCTTTTATAAGGTCCTGCGTCTCGTCCATCAATAACGGGTCGCTTACTTCAACGTCTATCGAATCGATATATTCTTTGCCCAGGACACGGTACATAGCGGTCGTTACGGGTATCACCATCAGATCGTCCTGATCGCGCATCATATTTGCCCCCTTGGTCGGCAAAACCCCTATTACCTGGAATATCACCTTATTCGCCTTAATAAAGGAACCTACCGGATTATCCTGCCCAAACAGCTCTTTTGCCACAGTCGCGCCTAACAGGGCCACCCGCGCCCGCGCTTTCAATTCATCCTCCGTAAAAAATCTGCCTATGACCGGAACAGAAGCGCGCATTTCGGCGTAGCCGACCCCTGTGCCCTGCACCTGCGTATTCCAGTTGCTATTTCCGTAAACAACCTGCGCCCTGCCGCTTACCGTGGGAGATACTCTCTTTGCGCTCGGGATCTTCGATATGGCGTCTACGTCCTGAAAAGTAAATCGCGTCACCGTCCCCGCTTCCAACGCCACACCGTGCGTCCTGTGGGAACCCGATCTCACCATAAGAAGATTAGAACCCAAGGAAGCCAACGCTTTCGAGACAGACTCTTTAGCTCCCTGGCCAAGCGCGAGCATAGCTATTACAGCCGCCACTCCTATAAGTATTCCCAGCATGGAAAGGAGCGAGCGCATCTTATGAGAAATTATCGACCAGAAGGCCTGCTTAAAATGATCGACAAACTCCGCGCCTTTCAGGTCGGTGTTCTTTTCCGATAATATATCGTCTATAGGGATATTAACCGGGGCCGGATGGGCGTTTTCGCCCTTACCCTTTTGCGTTTCATCGGAAACGATCTTGCCGTCCCGCATCTTGATGATCCTCTTGGCATGTTCAGCCACTTCCTCCTCGTGCGTTACCATTATAATGGTCTTCCCTTGAGCGTTCAATCCTTCCAGTATAGCTATTATCTCATTCTGGCTCTTCGTATCGAGATTACCCGTGGGTTCATCGGCCAGGATAACGAGCGGCTCGTTCACAAGAGAACGGGCTATGGCCACGCGCTGTTGTTCTCCGCCGGACATTTCATTCGGCCTGTGAGACACCCTGTGTGACAAGCCCACACTCTTTATCTTTTCCGCCGCCCTCTCTTTTAAATGGCGTTTCCCGGCATATATTAGAGGAAGCTCCACGTTTTCAAGAGATGTTATACGCGGTAGGAGATGAAATTGCTGAAATATGAAACCCATCAACCGATTCCTTAGAACGGCAAGCTGGTCATCGTTAAGGCCGGTAACATCCTTACCTCCTAAATAATATTTGCCTGAATCCGGCCTGTCAAGAAAACCCATGAGATGCATAAGCGTCGACTTGCCGGATCCGGAGGGGCCCATTATAGCCAAAAATTCGCCGGCATCCACCTTGAGGGAGACGCTTTGCAATGCCGCCACCCCCACCTTGCCTGTCCTGTAAGTCTTTGATATGTTCTTCAGTTCTATCATATATCGTTTATTTACCGCTCTTCTTGCGCTGAGGCATGAGAGGATTGGTGCCGATCTTAGAATTAGCTTCAAGATCATATTTCTGGCTCTTTATCAGGACCGTATCCTGCTCCGAAAGACCGGAAACGATCTCTATATTTTTTTCATCGGCTATGCCGAGCTCCACTTTCCGCTCCACTCCTTCTTTACGCGGCCCTCCGGATACAATCACGTAAGCCGCTCCGTCCTTATCTTTCTTGACCGCCTCAAGCGGCACAAGAAGAGCGTCGTCTTTCGTCTTTTCCACTATATTGACGGTCGCGGACATTCCCGAGCGGAAGACTTGCGGGACGCTGTCAGGCATGACATCGACCTCGTAAATGGTCACGTTATTCACCGTTGTGGACTCATAATATATGTGGTCTACCTTCCCGTCCACCTTGATCTTAGGATACGCGTCAAGGCTTATCATAGCTTTTTGCCCCACGCGCACCCCGCCTATATCGGTTTCGTCTACCTGCGCCTGCACTATCAGATGGTCCGACAGGACGATAACGGCGTCCGACGAGGTGATCGTCTGGCCCGATTCGCAGGTGCTGACTATGACCTCGCCGTCTATCGGAGAGATCAGGGGGGCCGCTTTATACACTTCCTGCCAGTATTTGACCTCTTCAGGCCCTCTGGCTCTAGCGGCGTCCAGGAGCGCCGCTCTTTCGGTCGAGCTCATCCACGCCAACGTCTGTCCCGCCTTCACCATATCCCCTTCCTTGACCAGGATCTCGTCTATCCGTCCGTTTATCGGAGGCTTCACCTCCAGCCTGTTCTCCGGCTGGACCGTCGCTGTCGAAGTTATCATAGTCTGGATACTGCCGATCACGGGTCTCACTTCCCTGGTGACTTCACCTGAAGATTTTTTATTTACCGCGAATAAAAATATCACCGCCAGGATGATTAATAATAAGCCAAGGTATAATTTCCATCTATTAATTTTGATCATAATCCAACGTTCCTCCCTTTGCCTGGATCCAATTGGCTTCGGCTATTAAAGAAGCCGCTTCCGACTCTACGTAACTCTTTTTTGCCGAGACAAGGTTGTCCTCTATGATTATCCAGTTATCGAACGACATCAAGCCGATTGAGTATTCGGCCCTGGCTATCTTTGCCCGTTCTTCAGTCGCATCCAGATATTTCTTCCGCACCCACACGTTTTCGATCGCGTTCTGCAGGTTCGTCCAGGTATTCGCGAGCGTCAGGATCACGCCGTCGCGTCCCGATCTCTCATCGTCGAGGGCCTGGCCTAATACGGCCTTCGCCTTCGAAACTGCGGCAACCCTGTTTCCGCCGTCAAAAAGCGGCAGCGATATGCTACCGCCTACAGTCCATTCGTTCTTATCGGGCGGCCATTGCGTATTAGTATTATCCAATCCTCCGCTTAAATAAACCTTTGGAGCGAAGTCGGCGTAAGTCGATTTCAATCCAAATTTGGCGGACTCTCTCTTCTCGATGAGCTGCTGCAGGAGCGGGGTCGTCCGGGCTAATTCCTCGAAGTCGGGCCTCAACTCAACCTTATCCTGGACCTCAAGGCTTCCGTTCGCCGACATTGGAATGAATGTCGAGCGGCCCATCTCTTTCGTAAGCTGTCTTTGCGAATAATAGACGCTTCTCCCGGCCTGGTCGACATCGTAAGTAGCCTGGGCGACATCGGCCTCTGCGGTCATCAGCGACCCGCGATGCTCACGGCCGCCTTCATACCGCAGCTCGACAAGACGGAGGTTCTGCTTGCGCCGGGCGGCTATTTCTTTCGTTACCTTAACGAGTTCCTGGGCCTTGAGGAGGTTTGCGAAAGCGGCCCTCAGGCTTAGCCTTATATTAGAGGATGTAACGTCATAATTATACCTGGAGGATAATATATTCCTCTCCGCGGCGGAAAGATCAAAAGAGGTCTTGAACCCGTCGAATAACAGTTGCTCTCCTGTAATGCCGTATTTGTAGCTTGTCTTGGGTTTAGCGCCTGTGGATGAATGGCTGACCATCGATGTACCTGTGCCGCCGCCGCTCGCCGACTGTGAGGTCGTCCTGGCAGCCGAGCCCGCTATTTGCGGCATTATAACACTCCTGGTCACCTCTTTCGACGCCTTGGACTGGTTCACCTGCTCCATGGCCGACATGAGGTTGGGGTGCTGGTTCTTCGCTTCTATTACGCAATCATACCATTCCATCGTCTCTTCGGGCTGCGCGATACCGAATGCGGCGGAAAAATGAATAATAAAAAATGATATTAAGAGTGTCCTCAATAGCATCCCGGCCTTCCCTCTCCTGCTTTTAATATCTGCATAGATAATATCACACTATTATTTATTAGACAATAATAGTATGCCGAAAAGTTCCGTTACTTCAGCTTTTCAGGGTGGTGTTTGACGACCTCGGCCTGGACCATATATATGACGTCTTCGGCTATATTTGTAGTATGGTCGCATATGCGCTCCAGGAAGCGGGCTATGAGCAGCAGTTGAACGGCCCTCGGGGCCGTAGAAGCATCTTTAACCATATAATCCTCTATCAACTCTTTTTGTATCGCGTTCCTAAGGCGATCGGCCTCGGAATCGGACAGCGCTACTTTTTTCGCCGACTCTATGTCCCCTTTGATGAACGCGTCTATCGCCATCCTCACCATGCCTTGCGCGAGGGCCGTCAATTTCGGTATATCCACCAGAGGTTTCAAGAAAGGTTTATCGACGATCTCCAAAGTGCGCTGGGCTATATCTACCGCTATATCGGCTATCCTTTCGAGTTCCGAATTTATTTTCATGGCGGTAGCGATGATGCGCAGGTCTTTTGCCATAGGCTGATAGCGGGCGATCAGGTCGATGCATCTTTCATCGACTTCCAACTCCAGTTTATCGACAAACTTATCGGCATCGACCACGGCCTGGGCCATCCCTCTATCGCGGTTCTTCAGCGCCTCTATCGACTTATAGATGGCCTCTTCGGCATAAGCCCCCATCCTCAGGATCTCAATATTCAGCTCTTTCAGTTCCTGGTCCATGTGGCGTTCCATATCGATCTCCTTTTCCCTTTTTACTTTTTAACCGTATCTTCCTGTAATGTAATCCTCTGTCCGCTTATCGCGCGGAGCGGTAAATATCCGTTCGGTCTTGTCGAACTCCACAAGTTCGCCCAATAACATGAATCCGGTATCGTCGGAGACGCGCGCCGCCTGCTGCATGTTATGGGTCACTATTATTATAGTATAATCGGACTTCAATTCACGCATTAATTCTTCGATACGCATCGTAGCCTCCGGATCGAGAGTCGAACAGGGCTCATCCATTAACAGCACATCCGGTTTAACGGCTATAAGCCTGGCTATGCACAGCCTCTGCTTCTGTTCCAATGACAGGCCGAGAGCCGGCTTATTCAGCCTGTCCTTTAATTCATCCCAAAGGAGGACGCTCTTCAGGCTCTTCTCCGCTATATCATCAAGCTCATCGCGTTTTACGTTATCGGCGTGTATCCTCTCTCCGAAAACGATATTCTCATATATGGACAGAGGGAAAGGATTCGGACGCTGGAAGACCATGCCGACTTTTTTACGCAGACGCACCAGGTCTGTGCAGGACTTAAGGATGTCCGCGCCGTCGATCAGGATCTCGCCTTTTGTCCTCACTCCGTCGATCATGTCATTCATCCTGTTGAAGACCCGCAGCAAGGTAGACTTACCGCAGCCGGAAGGCCCGATCACAGCAGTGATATTCCGCTCCTTAAAAACCGCGTTCACGTCTTTTAGCGCGCGAAAGCTGCCGTACCACAAGTCCAGTTTTTTTATCGCTATCTTATCCATGATGTTTAGGCCTTATCCGAATTTTCCTCTTACATATCCGTCAGTGCGTTTGTCGGACGGCGCGGTAAATATCTTTTCCGTCCTGTCGATCTCTACAAGTTCTCCGTTCAGGAAGAACGCAGTCCTGTCAGCCACCCTCGAGGCCTGTTTCACGTTATTTGTCACGAGCACTATCGTATATTTTTTCTTTAACTTGAGCATAGCGTCTTCTACCTTGGCCGTAGATATCGGATCCAGCCCCGAACACGGCTCATCGAACAGTATCACCTCCGGCCCTACCGCCAGGGTCCTGGCTATGCAAAGGCGCTGCTGCTGCCCTCCCGATAATTTGAACGCGGATTCTCCCATCCTGTCCTTTACCTCTTCCCATAGATAAGCTTCTTTCAGCGCATTCTCTGTTCTTTCGCCCAGCTCCCGTCTGTTCGTTAAACCGTGCCTCCTCAACCCGTAGGCCACGTTTTCGAATATTGACAGCGGCAGCGGCAGGGGCAGGGCGAATACCATACCCACTTTTGCGCGCAGCTCTTCAGCGTCGACCTTGCGGATGTCCTTGCCTTCGAACATTGCTTTCCCGCTCATCTTAAAATCGGCGGACAGGTCATTAAGGCGGTTGAGCGTCCTTAAAAAGGTCGTCTTGCCGCTGTTAGAAGGCCCTATCACGCCCAGTATCTCATTGCGGCGCACACCGAGGCTTACCCGCCTCAAGACATGCGCGCTGCCGAACCATATATCTAGGCCATTTATTTCAAAGACTTCGCTTCTCTCTACCATTTCTTCCTCTTCCTGAATTTATAACGTATTACGATCGCCACCAGATTCATAAACAGGACGAGCGCCAGTAGTACGAGCGCCGTGCCGTATCTTATCTTTTCGTCTACATTAGGGACCTGGGTCGATATGACGTAAAGATGGTATGGCAGCGCCATAGCCTGGTCGAAGATGGAATCCGGAAGCCGCGGCAGATAGAACGCCGCTACCGTAAAAAGAATAGGCGCTGTTTCGCCGGCCGCCCTCCCGAGGCCCAATATCGTCCCTGTCAGGACGCCGGGTATCGCGTTCGGAAGGACGATATGCCTTATCGTCTGCCATTTACTCGCGCCTAAAGAGAGGCTCACCTCCCTGAACGAATACGGGACGCTCTCCAGGGCCTCGCGCGATGTTGTGATTATAATAGGTAAGATCATGATGCCCAGTGTAAGCGAGCCTGAAAGTATCGAAGCGCCGAATTTGAAAAATACTACGAACATCGCCAATCCAAAAAGCCCGTAGACGACAGACGGCACGCCGGCAAGATTCACGATCGCGAGTTTTACGATACGCGTCAAAAGGTTGTCCCGGGAATACTCGCTTAAGTATACCGCCGCCAGCAGCCCTATCGGCAGGGCAAATATGATAGCGCCCGTTACCAGATATATTGTTCCGACGATCGCGGGGAATATGCCGCCCGCGCGCATACCCTGGCGCGGTATGTCCGTCAGGAACTGCCAGTTTATCGCCGGCAGCCCTTTCTGGATTATGATCACGACAATGAGCCCTACCGGCACGACTATCAAAAGAGTCGCCAGAAAGAGAAAGAAGAACGCTATTCTTTGAGACCTGTGCGGGTTTTTCATCCTTCGACGCGCTCCTCATTTCATTCGTCACTTGCTCAGGATGACCCTGAGCGAAGCCGAATGGGTCATCGCTGCCTTTTATGTAAAAACAGGTCCGCCGTCACGTTCACGGCGAAACTTATCACGAACAGGACTATCCCGACGGCGAAAAGGGCAAAATAATGTTCGCTGCCTACAACGGCCTCGCCCATCTCAGCCGCGATAGTCGCTGTAAGCGTCCTCACCGGGACAAGGATGCTCGCGGGGATAACGGCCGCGTTACCCGTGATCATCATGACCGCCATCGTCTCTCCGATGACCCTGCCTATACCGAGCATCACCGCGGCCAGAATGCCGCTTGACGCCGCCGGCAGCATAACACGCCGGATGGTCTGCCAATGCGTAGCGCCGAGAGCGAACGCTCCCTCTTTGTAACTCTTCGGGACCGAGTAGAGCGCGTCTTCGGCTATCGAGACTATCGTGGGCATGGCCATGAACGCCAGCATTATCGAGCCCGACAGGGCCGTCAATCCTGTAGGAATATGGAACAGAGTCTTCACCAGCGGGACTAGCGTCACCATACCTACGAATCCGAGGACGACGCTCGGTATGGCGGCCAGTAATTCTATCCCCGCTTTTAAGACCTCTTTTGTTTTGACGGGCGCGACTTCGGCTATATATATAGCGCATCCTACCCCTATAGGGATGGATATCACCGCGGCGCCGAATGTGACCAGAAGAGAACCGAGGATGAGCGGCAATATCCCGAGCTGCGGCGGCTCTGAGATAGGATACCAGCTCTTTCCAAAGAGGAATTTAAAAGGACTTACAGTATTAAATACCGCAAGCCCCTCTTTAAGCAAAAATAAAAATATCAGCACGACAAAAAATATCGAAGCTAAACCGCAAATAAGGATTAACTTTTCAATAATGAATTCTTTTATCTTACGCATTGAGTTTATTCATTAACAGGCACGAAGTCGGTTGCCAGGACAATTTCCTGGCCTTCTTTCGAGAGCGTATAATCGATAAACTTCTTTACCAGGTTTTCGGGATTGCCGTTGGTATAAAGGAAAAGGGGCCTCGATATCGGATATCTGTTATTCAGGACATTCTCTATCGTAGGCGCGACATATTCGGACTTTTCGTCTTTGGCCACAGCTACGGGCTTTTGCTTTGGCGATATATACCCCATGCCGTAATATCCAATGGCCGAGCGGTTACCCGCAATTTCATCGGCAATGGCCTGCGACGATGAGAGCATGAGCGCGGCCGGGGCGAATTCCTCGCTTCCGCCGGCGTTGCCTCCCCTCAATACGTGCTCCTTAAAATATACATGGGTCCCTGAATTAACCTCGCGCGACAGGACTACTATCTTCTCATCGACACCGCCGACGTCTTTCCAGTTTTTAACAGCCCCGGTAAATATACCGGCCAGCTGTTCTATAGTAAGCGCGCTAACCGGGTTCCCGGGATTCACCACGACGACAAGACCGTCGAGCGCGACTTTTATCTCCTTCGGATGTATCCCTTTTTTTTCCGCGATGGTTATCTCTTTCCCCTTGATATTCCTCGAGCTCATAGCGATGTCGCAGGTCCCGCTTATCAGGCTCGACAGCCCCGTTCCTGACCCGCCTCCCGTGACCGCCACAAAATCAGCAGGGTCTTTCTCCATGAATTTCTCCGCCCATGCCTGGCCGAGATTGACCATCGTATCAGAGCCTTTAACCTGGATAGAATTATTCTCTTTTGCCGCGAACGCGGATGACGCTAGCGTCAGCGCTATAAGAAATAGCATAAATTTTTTTAACATAAATCCTCCTTGATTTCACCCAAAGTATACTACTTCCGTATTATGCGTATATGAGGACGATGTTAAATCTGTGTAAATTACTGCCGGTTACGAGGAGATGTGATATACGCAGGTTATTTAGGAAGCGTGAAGTAGAACTTCGACCCGAAACCCTCGACGCTTTCTACGCCGACTTTCCCTCCGTGTAATTCTACGATATGCTTGACGATAGAAAGCCCGAGCCCGGTACCGCCCAGTTCGCGCGAACGCGCCTTGTCGACCCTGTAGAACCGCTCGAATATCCTGGGAATATCTTTTTCGGGAATGCCGGCGCCTGAATCTTCAACGGTGATCTTCACTTCACCGTCTTTTTCCTCGCCGACGATCCTGATGCTCCCTTTATCCTTATTGAATTTTATCGCGTTATCGATCAGGTTGGTCAATACCTGCTCTATCCTGTTCTCATCGGCCATGACCGAGATCCCCGGCGCCAATTCGTTCATCACTTCTATACTCTTCTTGCGCAGCTGCGATTTAAACCCCAGGATAATCCCCTCGGCCAGCCGTCGCAGGTGTATCTCTTTCTTCTCAAGCGCGATCTCTTTCGATTCGAGATGCGACAGGGAGAGCAGATCGTCGACCAGGCTATTGAGCCGCTCGGCGTGCTCCTGGATGATCCTTAAGAATTCGCGGCTATTTTCCCTGTCATCCACTGCGCCGTCTAAGAGCGTCTCTACGAAACCTTTGATCGATGTGAGCGGCGTCTTCAATTCATGGGATACGTTGGCGATGAAATCGCTCCGGATAGTCTCCAGCCTCCTGATCTGGGTTATGTCATGTATGACTACCAGGCATCCCGAAACGTCTTCATTGTCGAAGATCGGCGCGGCGTTCACCTCAAATATCCCGCGAATGGGATAGACAAGCTCGATATGGGCTGAGGCAACCTGTCCATCCCGCAAAACGGCGTTTATGACTTCTGAGATATCGTTATTGCGTATCGTTTCCAGGAATGCCCTTCCATGCGCGTCTTTCTTTAATACGCCGAATATCTTCTCTATAGTGGGATTGATGGAGACGATACGCCCCTCTCTGTCTATTATTATGACCCCTTCGACCATGCTGCTGAATATCGCCGCGAGTTTCTGATTCTGGGCCTTGATCTCGGTTATCTTACTTTCTATATCCTCTGCCATATTATTAAGCGTGTCTGCCAGCTCTCCCATCTCATCTTTGGGGCCCTGTATGATCCTGCGGCTGAAATCGCCTTTTGAAAATCTGCGTGAGATCTGGATAATCCGTCTTACCGGCTTCATGGTATTCTGCGCTACCAATGAACCCAGGACAAATGCAAGCGCCAGGGCAAATAGAAATCCCGCGGCGACTATCTTTCTTATGGCTGAAAGCGTCTGCTGTACGCTTTCCAGGGTAAGAGCTAACCTCAATACGCACTCGGGCCTCTCCTTATTTTTAAGCAACAATGCCGCATAGAGCATATCGATCTTCAGGGTCGGGGAATAACGGATATCCGTGCCTGTGCCGCCGTCCCGGGCGCTCCTCACCTCCGGCCGGTTCAGGTGGTTTTCCATTCTCGAGATATCTTCAGAGGTTTTCCCGGAATCCGCGAGGACTTTGCCGCGGTCATCGATGACGGTGATCCGGCATTTAGCCTTAAGACTGAGCTCTCTTACCAGCCTGATCAGAGAGGCATGTCCTTCCTCATTAAGGATATCTGCGGTGATCCGGCTCCCGATCAAATTTGCCTGCGTGATGAGGGTGTCCTTGATATTGCGGAGGGAATTCTCTTCCAGGTTCCTATCGAGGAAGAATGCCACCAGACCAAATGACGTCAATATTACAACGGCATACGATAGGATCAGTTTTGATTTAAAACTTATTTTTGCCGCCATCCGACACCCGGTCTTCGTCGTCGAACCTGTACCCGTAATTCTTGACTGTCACAATGCGCCCCGATTCGCCCTTCAGCTTCTTTCGGAGCGTCGTTATGTGCACATCCACCGTGCGCGTCTGTATCTCCGAGGCCTGGTCAAAACCCCAAATATTATCCAGCAGATAGTCGCGCGACAGGACCCTGCCCTTAGCCTTTATGAGCGTCTTTAGAAGTTCAAACTCTTTGGAGGTGAGCTCTATTGCCTTGCCTTTAACCGTCACCGCTATCCTGGACAGGTCGATCACGAGGTCGCCCGCTTTCAATATATCTTGCGGCTTGCCCTTATCGCCCGCCCTGCGCAAAACCGCTTTTATACGCGCTATCAATTCCCGAGGGCTGAAAGGCTTTGTAATATAATCATCGGCGCCCAATTCAAGTCCGACGATCTTATCCGATTCCTGGCTTTTCGCTGTAAGCATTATTACGGGGATAACTGTTGTTTTAGGATCCGCTTTAAGGACTTTGCATACCTCTAAGCCGTCAATGCCGGGAAGCATAAGATCTAGGATGATCAGGTCGGGCCGTCCGCTCTTTACCGCCGCCCCGGCGTCTTCCCCGCTTCGGACGGATATAGTCTTAAAGCCTTCCTTCTTGAGGTTGTACTCCAGCATCTTGACTATATCTTTTTCGTCTTCGACGAGCAGTATGGTCGCTTTCATCGCTCTCCTGAAAAATAGAGGATTCTCGTGGATATTCTATCAGACTATTATCCGCAAGACAATGGTATTGTTTCTGCGCGGTAATTTTATCGGTAGGCAGGTTTGAGTATAGCTCGCAAAAATTTCATTACGCGGCCGGCTTTATTTATCGCCTGTTAACTTCTCGGGATGATGTTTGACGACCTCGGCCTGGACCATATAGATCACATCTTCCGCGATGTTGGTAGCGTGATCGCATATTCGCTCAAGGAACCGGGCTATCAGGAGAAGCTGAACAGCCCTTGGAGCCGTAGAAGCGTCTTTAGCCATATAGTCTTCTATCAGCTCTTTTGTTATCAGATTCCGCAGCTTATCGGCCTCGCCGTCGGATAATATGACCTTCTTGGCCAGTTCCACGTCACCCTTTACAAATGAGTCCACAGCCATCTTAACCATATTTTGGGCTACTACCGTCAGTTTAGGGATATCGACTAAAGGTTTAAGCAAAGGTTTGTTGACTATCTCAAGCACGCGCTGCGCTATGTCTACGGCGATGTCGGCTATCCTTTCAAGCTCGGCGTTTAATTTCATGCCGGTTGTGATAAAGCGCAGGTCTTTGGCCAGGGGCTGGTGTCTCGCGATAAGATCTACACATTTTTCGTCTACGACCAATTCAAGCCTATCGATATTGTTATCATTCTCTATTACCGCTTTTGCCAGTTTCGCGTCCCTCCCCTTTAACGCTTCTATGGACTTATGGATGGCATCCTCGGCAAAGATCCCCATCTTCAATATATCCTGGTTCAGATCCTTTAATTCTTCGTCAAAATGTCTTTTCATTGAAATTTCCCCTTTTTTCGCTATGAAATTTCATCCCGAGCCGCTGTCATCTAATTCCCGCGGCGAGGGACTACCTTATCTCTGTTTCTGCAGGTCAAAATGTATCTTCCGCGGAAGCTCCGTTCTGATACGAAGCACGGCCTCTTGCGGCGGAAATTTTTCGTCTATCGGGATTGCCCGGATCTTCACGTAATCGTCCTTATCCAATATGCCGGTAAACCGGTAGACAAAAGGCGTTGTGCCTATTAATTTTCCGTCCCACTTGATCCTGGCCTCGCTCGGCCCGGCAGTGACCCGTATCTCGTATCCGTTATATTCATACGACTTGCCGTTATACCAATAATTGTTCGGCTCCACCGGATTGAGCTGAAAAGAGCCCAACGCGGAGACAGCATCGGAATTGCGTATTTCATCGACAGACGCGCACGACGACAATAATAAACAAACGGCGATACATGCGATAATTTTCATCCGAACCTGCCTGTTATGTAGTCTTCGGTAATCTTTTTACCCGGCTTGGTAAACATTATACTCGTAATATTATACTCCACAAGCTCCCCCAACATGAAGAAGGCCGTGAAGTCGGAGATCCTTGCCGCCTGCTGCATATTGTGGGTCACGATAATTATGGTGTACTTTTTCTTCAGCTGTTGTATCAATTCCTCGATCTTCAGCGTCGCGGTAGGATCCAGCGCCGAAGCAGGCTCATCCATAAGTATTACCTCGGGCTCGACCGCCAGGGCCCTTGCTATACAAAGCCTTTGCTGCTGGCCGCCGGAAAGCTCGAAGGCGTTTTTATTGAGCCTGTCCTTCACCTCATCCCATATGGCTGCGTCTTTCAAACTCTTTTCCACCCGATCCTGTATATAGTATCTATCCTTTACGCCGTTTATCCTTAAGCCGTACGCCACATTATCGAATATCGTCTTCGGGAAAGGGTTTGATTTTTGAAATACCATTCCTACTTTACGCCTTATATTTACAACGTCTACATCTTCATCGTAGATGTTCTTGCTATCCAGTATTATCCGCCCCTCAGCTCTCGCGCCGAGTATAGTGTCATTCATGCGGTTTATGCTGCGCAAAAACGTAGACTTACCGCATCCCGACGGTCCGATGATGCCGGTCACTTTATTTGTGGCGATATCCATCGACACATTTTTTAACACCTGCATCTTGCCGTAGTAAAAATTAAATTTCCCGACCCTTATTTTAACATCTTCCATTGGCTCACTCCACCCTGACCTTTCTTAAATGATACCGCAAAATCACGGCGCATAGGTTCATAATGAACACAAGCGCGATCAATACCAGCGCTGATCCGTACGCTATAGGCCTTACTTTGCTTATCGCATGGTGCTGGGTCGACATTATATAGAGATGGTATGGAAGCGCCATAAATTGGCTAAATACGGATTTTGGCAAAAACGGCAGAAAAAACGCGGCCCCCGTAAAAAGTATGGGCGCCGTCTCTCCGGCGGCGCGGGACAAGCCCAGTATGGTGCCTGTTAACATGCCCGGTACGGCATACGGCAATACATTCGTCTTTATCGCCTGCCATTTAGTCGCTCCCAACGCTAAAGCCCCTTCTCTATATGAATTTGGGACGTTCTTTAACGCCTCTTCGCTTGCCGTGATCGTCCAGGGCAGGGTCATTAGCCCAAGCGTTAACCCTGCCGACAGGATACAAGTTCCGAGATTCATCATCTGGACAAATAATATAACACCAAAGAGCCCATATACTATTGAAGGAACTCCCGATAAATTGCGGATAGCCATCCGGATCAGCCGCGTTATCTTGCCGTCTACCGCATATTCATTTAAATAAACAGCGCATCCCATCCCTAAAGGGATCGCCAGTAAAGCCGTTATAAGAGTGACTAAAAAAGTGCCCACTATAGCCGGCAATATACCTCCTTCGGTCATGCCGTTCCTGGGCATGGACGTCAGGAACTCCCAATTTATCACGCCGATACCCTTGCTTACAATGTCATACAGAATGACTATTAATACAGCCATGACGACGCCTATGCATAGCCTGAGGATATTGAAACCCAAGCCGTTCCTTAGCTGTTTTGTTTTAACGGAGTTCATTTTAATACTCTCTGGTATTTATGCAAGACAACATCCGATATCATGTTTATAATGAACGTTATTATGAACAACACAAGCCCTATGCCGAAAAGCGCGTAATAATGGGTGGTATCATACGGGACTTCGCCTAATTCAATAGCTATCGTCGCGGTCATGGTCTGGACAGATTGCAAAAAACTATGCGGCATAGCGATGGCGCAGCCAGTGGCCATTAAGACCGTCATAGTCTCGCCTATAGCCCTTCCCATCCCGAGCATGCTGGCGGCGATTATACCGGAAAGGGCGGCCGGTATCTTTACCCTGACGAGCGTCTGCCACTGTGTGGCTCCCAGCGCGAGCGACGCCTCCTGGAATGATTTGGGGACGCTGTTAAGAGCGTCTTCCGATAAACTTATAATCGTAGGCAAGGCCATAACGGCGAGAAGGATCGAGCCGTTAAGCGCGTTTAAACCGCTCGAGAGATGGAATACCCTGGCGATAAGGGGTCCTACCAATACTATCCCAAGAAAACCTATTACCACAGAGGGTATCCCCGCAAGTATCTCCACTATAGGTTTCGCTATCTCCCTGACGCGCTGGCTCGCAACGTCCGAAAGATAAGCCGCTGTCCCTATGCCCAGCGGTACAGCTATAAGAAGCGCGCCTATAGACACCATGAGTGTGCTCACGAACATAGATAATATGCCGTACGAAGGCTTTACAAATGTGGCCGTCGGGTTCCATACCGCGCTGAATAGAAATTCACCGAGTCGCACATCTTTAAAAGCGGGAAGAGCCTTAGTGACCAGCAGTATAAATATGCCGATGAGGATAAATATTACCAATAACCCGTTAAAAAAGAACAGGCCATGGATAAGCTTCTCCTTAATACTTCGACAGAGCTCAGTATTAACCCTGAGCGAAGTCGAAGGGTTAAGATTGTTATGTTTAGCCATGGCCTGTTATTACCTTTACTATTTATTATCCGGCTCCCAGATTCGTCTCTAAATCTTTCGGCCTCATCGGGCTTTCCCTTATTCGTCCCGACCTGCCCAATGTCTGGTCGTTATACGTCTGGTATTCGTCCGGTATGGCAAAAAAGCCTTCTTTCTCGACTATCGCCTGGCCTTCGGCGCTCAATTCAAACTCGAGAAAACTTTTAGTCAATCCCTTGGGGGTATTATTGATATACTGGTTCAACGGCCTGGTTATCGGGTACCGTCCGCTCTTGACGTCAGCCATATTGAACGGATCGTAATAAGTAGCGCCGACCTTGGTCGCTACCTTTAATACTTTTATGCCCGTTGCTTCTCTGGCGTAGCCTACGCCGACATATCCTATACCTGAAGCGTCCTGTTTTAAGGCCTCGGCTATCTGCGCGTTGCCGTTCATGCTCTTCAGATTTGGCGAGTACTCCCCGAACATGACGTTTTCTTTCATGAAGTCATATGTTCCGGAATTCGATTGCCTGCCGTAGAGAGCGACAGGAAGGTCATTCCCTCCCACCTCGCTCCAGTTTTTGATCTCTCCCCTGTATATCTTTCCAATCTGATCTACCGTAAGCCCATCGACGGGGTTCCGGGCGCTTACTATTATGCTGAGGGCGTCTATAGCTACGACTATCCTCTTAGGATCGACGCCTTTTTTGTTTGCCTGCTCCACCTCGCTGGCCTTTATCTGGCGGGACGCGTTCGCGATATCGCAGTTTTTGTTTATAAGGGCGGCTATGCCTGTGCCGGACCCTCCTCCTGTAACCGCGATACCTGTGCCGGGTTTCTTATCCATATATACTTCGGCCAGTTTCTGCACCATATTGATAAGGGTGTCGGAGCCCTTTATCTGCGCCATATCTTCAGCCCTGAGACACAAACCCGGCGCTAAAAATAGAAGCGCCGCCATCGCTAATGTTGTTTTAAGTCTACTCATCGATATTCCTCCTGGTTAAGTAAACGAGCCTGCTAACACTTTAATATTACTATTTAATTGTTACGATCATGTGACGCGCCTGTAAATTATACGTAAATTTACCAAAGCGCTAGAACTTGGTTACAAGGTCGATCTGAAGCTCATGCCACGGGTCAAGCTTGTCCCATGACTTGATCGGCTTCATCCAGTAATATTCGATGTTTAAGCCGGTATTCTTGAATAACTGGTATTCGAATGCCAGATTAATACCTTTACCGTTCGTGCCGCCTTCGGACGGTAAGCCGTTTGTGTTAGCGCTTGTTCCGGCCGCGGTATAGGTGCCGAATCCGTAGAAGTCCGAATCCGGGGTAAAGTCGGTAACAGCGTCGCGCTCTATGTAACGCCATTCCGTCCTGAACTTCCAATCTCCAGGGGCCTTCAGCTTCTTTTTGCCTATGTAAGTTCCCAATAAGAACCCGTTGTTCTGATCGGAACATCCCATATTGTGCACGAAATCGGCGTAGAAACCGTGCGGGAACGCGATATCCATAATCTTCGCGTTGTCCACTTTGAGCAGGATATCGAACAGGTAATAGTTGAACCTGTCTGTATTCGTCGGATTGTCAAGTCCGGCGCCGTTCCACCAGCGCGAGTTTGTGCCGGCTGATCCGGTAGGGGCCTTGTTTTTAAGGTGCGTGAAATCCCACATGGTGAGGGCCAGGTTCACTTTTGTATCGAGCGGTCCGAACGGCGCCGTCTTCCCTCCGACCTGGTATCCGAATAAGAGAGGATCCGCGCTCATGCTGGCGGCCTCATCTAACCAGTGAAATCCAATATTGGAGTAGAGATTTATGTCGGGCAGTATGCCGCTCTTCAGGTCCGGGGATACATACTGGAACGCTATACCGTTCAAATTTATGTCCGAGTCCCATACGAGCTCGGAGTTTTCATATGGATTGACAAACCTTCCCAGCCAGAGCTTGGCGTCGCTGAAATACTCTCCGTAATCCCTGACGATCTCGCTGGGCGCCTCGGCCCTGATATAGTACTGGTCGAACATTACATAATCTTTAGTGAAGTAGCCGTCGAGAGTGTCGTTCGTGGACCTGGCGCTCGTCGCTCCGCCCGCGAACCTCACCCCGCCGTACATGAAGTCATTTATCTTCCCCTCCATGTAGAACCGGCCGCGCACCCTCTCCCTGATCCGCTGATGCTTAATAGTCGAGCTGCTGCTGGAAGTGGTGCTTGGCTTCCCCCAGTCCGCTTGCGTCCTGAATCTAATATCTCCGCCCCACTTTATCCTCTGGGTCCATTCAGGCACAGAAAGAGACTTCGCCTGGGCCAGGTCTTTCGATACCTGCAGCTTCGTTTCATCCAGGATGATCTGCGCTTCGGCGGGTGACAGGACATTCTTATCTACCAGCTTTTGCACCAAAATGTCGACTTCGCCTGCCTGAGAGCGCGTCTCGCACATTAACAGGAACAGGCCCCCTAAAACAGCCGCTAATAATATCCTTTTCATTATTTATCCTCTCCTCTTTTTATCACTAATATATTTTTAGGTTATTCAACTGTTCCTATATATAGGCTCAAAGTCCGTTTTTCGGATCCTTCTCAGGTTCCTCTCGATATCATGCATCTCTTTGGCATAATACGAGCTGTGGTCTTTCCATTTTTCATCATTCTCTATTTGAGACAGGATATCTTTAAGACGATTGACTTGAGCTCTAACGCCCCCTATTATAAGTTCTTCTTCAAACAAGGATTCACCTCCTTCCTTATGATTGTGGAGCTGTCTTAAACATACGCCATTCCTTCTACCAGGTAGCCCGCGCCTTTGATCGTTTTTATGATCTGCGGATTTTCCGGGTCAATTTCGAGTTTCTCCCTTAGGTGCCTTATATGGACGTCTATATTGCCGAATTCAATTTCATCTTTATCGCTCCATAAGAGTTTACAAACTTCCCAGCCGTCTATTTTGGGGAGCATTAGATCGAGGATTATAAGATCCGGGGTCTCTCCCCTTGCTATGGCCAACGCTTTTTCGCCGTCATTGGCGGACAAGACTTCGTAGCCGGACATATTCATGTGCAGGCCTACCAGTGACACCAGTTGCTTTTCATCGTCAACGATCAGTATTTTCTTTTTTTTCTGCATATATGTCTCTCCCTTAACCGGTTTTTTCCGCCGAGTTCATTCAAGAGTTCTATAATAAACTCCGGACGATTTCTGCGGGGCTTAACATAAATAAACAGAATAAAAAACAAGGTCAAGAATAAGGCGGCCGCGACGGGTATTTGAATGGTATCTTTTATCATCTTGCCACCGCTCCTTATTTGTACAATGAAAGTATAGCGTGGCGAGGTGACAAAATCTTTAAGAGAATGTGAATTATGTGTGAACTTTATTGGGGTATTATTTACGGGATTTAAGCTATCGGAATGGTAAAACTGAATGTGGAGCCCCGGCCGGGCGTAGATTGGACCCATACCTGGCCGTTGTGGGCTTGAATGATATGTTTGACGATGGAAAGTCCTAAGCCGGTCCCTCCGAGCTCCCGGGAGCGGGCTTTATCGACCCTGTAAAACCTTTCGAATATCCTGGGCAGGTCTTTTTCGGAAATGCCGATACCTGTGTCGGAAATATCGATTTGGACAACATTTCCTTTGTCCGATGCGTTTATAGCTATCGACCCTCCCTCAGGAGTATATTTAACGGCATTATCTAAAAGATTCAAAAAAACCTGTAATAATCGTTTATTATCTCCGGCTACTTTAGCGGCATTATCCGGGATATTTACCTTAACGGAGAGGGATTTGTCCTTGGCTGGTCTTTCCAGCACATTCACGCAGTGGTTTACAATGGGCAGGATTTCCAGCGTTTCAAATTCCATCTTCATATTACCGGATTCTATCCTGGAAAGGTCCAACAGGTCATTTATAAGATTTGCCAGGCGGTCACTATCCTGATAAATGATGCCGAGGAATTCTTTGACAGTATCCTCATTATCGACCTTACCGTCTAAAAGCGTTTCCGCGTAACCTTTGATGCTTGATATCGGGGTTCGTAGTTCATGTGAAACATTCGCCACAAAATCCTTACGTATATCCTCGAGACGTTTCAATTCGGTAATATCATGGAAAACGAAGACGGCGCCTTCGACGATATTCTCTTTGACTATAGGCACTCCGTTTATCATTATCGTCTTCTGTTCCGGCGCGGCAACCGCGACCTCCTGCGTTAGGACCTCCCTATTTTCATTTAAAACCCTGTCCACGATCTCTTGTATCGCGTTATTCCGTATCACTTCCAGGGGTTTTTTGCCCTCCGGGGATGAGTCGATTAAAAATAGTTTCCTGATCGATGGATTCATCAGCAGGATCCCGCCTTTTTCGTCCGTGAGCATTATCCCCTCGAACATGCTTGAAAGTATCGCCTCCAGCTTGGCCTTTTCGGACGATATGCTCTTAACCTTGGCATTTATTTCGTCCGCCATATCATTCAATGCCCCGGCGAGATCCCCCGTTTCATCGCTAGAACGCACTATCACCTTTCTTGAAAAATCTCCCCCTGCAAGGCGTTTTGCGATAGCGGACATTTCGGAAAGGGGCTTTGATATCATGATCGAGACAAAAAAACTCGCAATCAAAGTGGCAAGGATGGCAAAAATGACCGCGATGCCTATAGTCTTTAGCATCTTTGACTTCATAAGCTCTATGTCCTGGAACGGAATGGCCAATCTCAATATGCCGGCAAGACTGCCCTTCCCCAGGGGAACAGCCATATACAGCATATCTTTCCTTATGCTTGTGCTAAAACGCTTGCTCCGGCCAAGACCTTTTTTTAGAGCATCCTGGACTTCCGGTCTTGTTATATGGTTCTCAAGCCTTGACAGATCATTTCCGTCTACTTCGGAATCGCCGATAACAATACCCGCGGGGTCAATTATTGTCGCGCGCACGCTTAAACTCCGGCCTATCCTGTCGGCAAGATCGTCCGCGCCGGCGGAGGTTATCTTACGGATCAGTTCGTTATCGATAAGATCCTTATTTAATAGGAGGTCTTTCTTAAGGTTGTCCTGTATGCGGGTTTCAACGTAGGTCTTAAGGTGGGTATTAATATAAAAATATGTAGCTGTAAGTATGAGGAGTACAATCGAACAAAATATAAACGTCAGTTTCCAATATATCCTAATCCTCATTCATCCTCTTCCCTGAATTTGTAACCAAGGCCCCTTACGGTTTCGATAAGACGTCCGAATTTGCCCAGCTTCTCTCTGAGGCGCTTCACATGCGTATCGATAGTGCGCGTATCGACTCCTGTGCCCATATCCCAGACATCGGACAAAAGCCTATCCCGCGTCTGGACCCGGCCGCGCCGCTCAAGGAACGTCACTAACAGCTTGAACTCCATGTGTGTAAGCTCTATGGCCCTTCCCCTTACGGTTACTTTATGCTTCGAAAGGTCGACCGATATATCCCCTGCCATCAGGATGTCTTTTTTCGATTCTTCGACCTTACCTCTTTTCAGGATCGCTTTTACCCTTAGCACCAGCTCCCTTGGGCTGAAAGGCTTGACCATATAATCATCGGCGCCGAGTTCAAGGCCTACTATCCTGTCGACCTCTTCGCCTTTAGCCGTAAGCATTACTATAGGTATATTTTTAAGCTTCTCTTTCTCTTTTATTGCGCGGCAGGTCCCGAAACCGTCTATACCCGGAAGCATTATGTCGAGTATTATTAAATCTACCGGCCGGTCATTCAATATCTCCAGGGCCTTTTCTCCTGTCGCGGCAACTATGCATACGTACCCGGTCTTATCGAGGTTAAATTTAACCAATCTGGATATGTGCTTATCGTCTTCGACTATTAGTATGCGCTCTTTCACCCCGCCCATCCTTCCCGACCCCTAACCCATCATAGGATGGGCGGGGTTCATAGATATCTGTCTTTATTAATTACGTGAATCATCTCGCAGAGCCTGCCGTAATCACGCAGATTGAAATTCATCGCTATCCTGGGCAGGTCAAGAAATTCCTCTTCCTGGATCTCCTTGTCCGTTGGGGTCGAACGCCTGACATCGCCTCTTGTCAATCCCTCGACGCGCTTCGCTTGCCCGGGATTGATCCCGAGCTTTCGCCGAGGGATCAATATGTCTTTAAATTTTCGATTAATAAGCTTTAGAGTATTCCCGGATATCTCTTTATTCAGCCTTATCACGGTCAGGCCGGAAACGTACCTTATAGAGTGATATATGCTGTAAAAATCGTCTATATATTTTACCGCCTCATCAGCGGTTTTAGCGATATGGAAAAGCTTGAGATCTTCCTTTTTAATGAAGCCGTTCTTAAGCAGGTGATCTTTAACGTAACGTTTCCAGGCCTCCCAGTATGTCGAACCTTTCGGTTCCATTAAAACTATCGGCCTGGGCCTGGATTTACCGGTCTGCACGAGGGTAAGCATCTCGAATCCCTCGTCATGCGTGCCGAACCCCCCGGGGAAAAGGGCGGTGGCGTCGGTCTCTTTCACGAAGATCAGCTTCCTGGTAAAGAAATATTTGAAGTTTATTATCTTGTCTTTTTCGTAAATGTACGGATTGGGCTTTTGTTCGAAAGGAAGCCTTATGTTTAACGCGAACTCTTTCCCCGGCTGGGCGCCTTTATTACCGGCTTCCATAACTCCGGGGCCGCCTCCGGTTACAATCATGTAACCCTTGGCTGTCAGCTTCCTTGTAAATTCCTCAGCCATCTTATATTCAGCCGATCTCTTAAGCGATCTCGCCGACCCGAAGATTATAACCTTTTTAACATCTCTATAAGGAGAGAATATCTTGAAAGAATAACGCAATTCTTTCAGCGCGTTATTCACCAGCTTCAGATCGCCTCTATCGCCGCATTCTTTTCCAAGCTTTACGGCGGTAGTGAGTATTTCACGCAATATCCGCTCTGTCCCGGCAGAACCCGACCTCTTCGCAAGCTCATCTATTAAGCCGTCTATCGCGCTGTCCCCGATCTCGTATTCTTTATGCGTGTTTTTCATCGTTTTCCTGCGGGTGGCTGTATTTTAGGTTATTCTAGCAGACAATCGCATGTAAGACAATTGCATTATTTCAGCGCAGTCAGTAAACCTAATCCTTGTTATGTGAGCACTAGTCTCTACATAAAATTTACGGGGCCTGCCACTCCTTCGCCTTTTGTTCAAAAGGGCTCGTATGGGTTTATCCCGCCATCTGTTTAGCTCGGGGCGGGATCCCGCCTCAAGTCTCACTCCGGGCGGGACAATCTATCACGAGTATATTCTATGCGCGTATCTATGTATCCCGAACTATAGTCTTTAACATTCGGGCACCCCATCCGTTCCTGCCACCTGTAAGCATAAAGGCAGGAACGGGTTTACAATCTGTAGTCGTAGGGGAGGTTTAAACCTCCCCTACGACATAAGCGCGTATCTATGTGCGCCGAACTACACTCTTCTGTATTCGGGACACCCCATCCCTGCCCGCCTGACTTAGTTTGCTGCGATCAGGCGGGCATACTTCGCCCTTATCATAAAAAGTCTCAAGCCGCGTCACCCGAAAAATTTCCAGATAGAATAAGGCTGAATAACCTAAGCCGACGTTATGATGAGCACTGAAAATATGGGTAATTTGGAAAGCGTCTCTACTATATATAATCTATATTCTTCGAGCGAGGCCGAAGGCCGAGTCGAGAAGTTCCACGAAAGATGCAGAAAGTTCTCGACTCGCCAGACTTAGATCACAGCTCACTCGAACAATAAAGGGAATCCCGCCCGGAGTAAACCAGGGGGCGGGACCCCACCCCGTGCTATACTCCGGGCGGGGAAATTTCGCCCTACTTGTTCCTGAGCGCCGCCTTGATAAAATCCCTAAATAGCGGATGCGATTTATCCGGCTTTGATTTGAATTCGGGGTGGAACTGGCATGCCACGAACCACGGATGGCCGCGCAGTTCTATTATCTCGACGAGGCCCTTCTTTGGATAGATGCCGCTGAATGTCATTCCCTTCTTTTCTAAAGACAGCCTGTATTTATTATTAAATTCGTATCTGTGCCTGTGCCTTTCACATACCTTGCTCTTCCTGTACGCGTCATGCGCCTTCGTCCCTTTCTTAAGCGCGCATTCCGAAGCGCCCAGGCGCATCGTAGCGCCCATAGCCTTGACATGTTTCTGCTCTTCGAGAAGGCTTATTACGGGGAATCTTGTCTTTCTTTCAAATTCAGTCGAATTAGCGCCTCTCATCCCGCAGACGTGCCTGGCAAATTCTATTATCGCCGTCTGCATGCCTAAACATATCCCGAGATACGGTATCCTGTTCTCGCGCGCATACTGGATGGCCATTACCTTTCCTTCGATGCCGCGGTTGCCGAAACCGCCGGGAACGAGTATCCCGCCCACGCCTTCCAGATGGGCATGCGCCCCGTCTTTCTCTATGTCCTCGGAATCGACCTTCCTTATTACCAGTTTCGCGTCATTCTCTATCGCGCCGTGGACCAGCGCTTCATATATGGATTTGTAGGCGTCCTGCAGAGTCATATATTTACCGACTACCGCTATCTTGACCTCTTTCGAAGGGAATTTAACGCGTTTTATTATTGAATTTTCCCATCCGGATATATCGCCGTCCTGGCACTTCAGGTTCAAGAGGCGCACTATAAGTTTGTCGAGTCCCTCTCTCTTAAGGCATATTGGAACCTCGTATATGCTTTCTACGTCTACCGCCTGCACCACACCTTCTACATCTACGTTGCAAAAGAGCGCGATCTTCGCCTTTGTCTCGGCCGTAAGATATTTTTCGGTCCTGCATACTATGATGTCGGGTATTATGCCTATTTCGCGGAGCGTTCCCACGCTGTGTTGGGTAGGTTTGGTCTTGATCTCTCCGGCGGATTTTATATATGGGACAAGGGTCACGTGGACGTTTATGGCGTAGTCCCTGCCCACTTCAAGGCGCAGCTGCCTTATAGCCTCAAGGAACGGCAGGCTCTCTATGTCTCCGACGGTCCCGCCTATTTCCACGATAACGACGTCCACCCTTTTATCCTCCGCTACTTTTTTAATGCTGTCTTTTATCTCGTCCGTGATGTGCGGGATTATCTGTACGGTAGAGCCCAGGTAATCGCCCCGGCGCTCTTTTGTTATTACGGAATAGTATATCTTACCGGTCGTGATGTTATTGTCCCGCGTGAGGTGAGCGTTCGTGAACCGCTCGTAATGGCCGAGGTCGAGATCGGTCTCGGCGCCGTCGTCGAGGACATAGACCTCTCCGTGCTGATATGGATTCATAGTGCCCGGATCGACATTTATATAAGGATCGCATTTTATCAGAGTGACCTTCAGCCCTTTGGACTCCAGTAATTTGCCGATAGACGACGAGGTTATCCCTTTCCCGAGACTTGAAACGACGCCGCCGGTCACGAATATATATTTTGCCATTTCTATACCCTTTCCTTTCCGGCTTCAGGCTTTTCTTTCTTCCCAGCCGAAAAACATACTATCCTCTGCGACACGACATCAGACATTATTTTTAATTCCCTGGCGCCCACGTCATACACGCTCACGATATCTTTAAACCTTGGAGATTGGGGCGCCATCTTCAGGAACAGGTCTTTTGACTTTGAGAGCCATCCGCGGTTAAAGACAACCTCTTTCTTTTCGGGAAATAGCGCTACGTAGAATATATTCGTCTCCACAAGGTCCTGGAAGAAATGAGTGCCGAATGAAAGTTCCGGCATGAGATTACCGGCGGTAAATGCCATCTCCGCCAGTATGGCGACATTGTTTATCTCGGCGAATTTCACCGGTATCCCGAGAGACGGCGTAGTCGAGCCCCATCGTCCGGGCCCTATCAGGATGACAGGCATCCTTTCCCTGTTATCGATCTCTCTATTCAACGCGCCGATGAGCCGCGCAACCTCATATTTATCCGATTGCGTAAGGGCGGAATAACCTTGCGGATCGACGTAAATAACCCTTCCGATCTCCTGGGATATGTTGCCTCCCAGAAAATATCCGCGTGATTCAAAGAGCGTCTCTTCTTTTCCGGCGTGGTCCGGGATAGCCACTTTCCTGCCCAGCCCGCGCGTTTGAAGCGGCCTGCACTGAAGAAGATTTATCTTGAACTTGTTCCCTTCGGTGAAATTTACCGTAAATTCTATCTCGACGGGATAATCATAGTCCTGCTCGAGGATCTTCAGCATCTTCTTAAAATGCTCTACCAGGGAATTGTCGCGCAGCGCATTATCAAGCGTCAATATCCAGTATCTTTTACCTTCCGGCGCATTATCGCCCATGATGAGCTTAGCCTCATCGTCTTCGGCGGCCACGCGGCGCGTGTGGGCGTAAGATATCCCGCTTATCAGGTCTTCGAAGGGGACCGTCTTCCACGTATTATCTTTTACGTCTATCAAGTCCACATCGTGCTGGGAGAACTTTCTCAGGTCGTCCCTCTCCGAATACGGCCTCCTGAACGGATCGTCGAGGGCGACCATCCTGGGATAATCGCCTTCGACGCGGTTCACAGCCCTGGTGCCGAGGCCGAATACGAGCCTCAGCATTCCCGCTTCCGGGTTCATCTTATCGCTCCATACATAAGTGTTATGGGACACGCCTACTCCGGCCAGGTCAGGGAAGAAATAGTTCTTGTGATGGGCGCCGGAAACGCGCTGCACCAGGAGCGCCATCTGCTCATCCATCTTATCCAACCCTCTCTGCTTCCTGTACACAAGCGCGTCTTCGTTCATGGTGCTTGCGTATATCCTTTTGACGGCTTCCGCGAACTGGATATACCTCTGTTCCGGGCTTCCCTGGTTGGCCAGGAATATGCTCTCGTATTTCCCGGCGAACGCGTTGCCAAAACCGTCTTCGAGAAGCGAACTCGAACGTATTATGATAGGCGACGAGCCGAAATATTCTATGATCTGCTGGAAATGTTCCATTATCTCTTCCGAGAATACGCCGTAGAGCATCTTCTCTTTCAATATCTTCGCTATCGGAAAATATCCCTCTTCGGTCTTCTGCTGCATCCTGAGCTTCCACCAGCGGTTCTCGACTATGTAAGAATAGAATATGTCCGAACCTATATAGAACGAGTCGTGCGGCTCGGAAACGGTCCGCCAATCCGACCATTTCTCGGACAATATCTTCCTCGCGAGCAGCATACCCACGCTCTTTCCGCCTATGAATCCCGTCCCGATCAGCCTGGACTTTATCTCTATCAGTTCCTCAAGCGTGAAATTCTGCGTCGCGAGCGAAAGGACCTTCTTGTTCTTCGTTATCATTATCCCGCAGAGCTTCTTTATCATTTCCTTCGCTTTGTTCTTCAATGCGCCCGGTCCCGCCAGTTCCTCCGCTTCCATGAAAAGGCGGTCCCAGTAATCGAGATTCCTCTTTGCGCTCTCGGCCCCCTTTTCGCGGATGTACGAGAGTATCTTCACCGCGTTGACGCTGTCCGTGATCGGGATGAACCTCTCCCCTTTCTTCTGGTGAGGGAGGAACATCGTCGGCGAATATCTGTTCCATACCTTTAACGGATGTATATACAGGCTGCCCTCGCAATGGTATACGTCCATGAGTAATTGCGTCGTCTCGCGAATGCGGGCTATCGATTTGAAAGAATGATTGTTCCTCAGTATCGAGAAATATGTGAAGGTCTTGAGCTCGTAGAGGTAAGGGCATGTGACCATGAAAAAATTCCCGACCATAAGGTCGGTTGCCCATGCCGAGCGGAGCTCCGACAGGCAGTCGAAGACATAATAGGCGCCGTCGCCTTCCTGCGAGATGATATTATTCACTTTTGTCGTAAACGATTCGAATCCCGCGTCGGCGTTAAGCTCATACCGCTTTACGCGCTTCGAGCTTTTCAGGAGCTCCTTGTGCGAGGCAAACCTCAAATATATTACCCTCTTGCCGCCTTTGAGAGCCTCATCCACAAAAGGCTTCACGAGGTCGATATAATCCTTTATGTCGTCTATCTGCCAGACGACATTATCCCCGACCCTGAGGCCGGTTATCACATTATCCAAACCTTTTATTCCCGTGCTTATCATATCGGTATCCTTTTATCCCGCCCGCCAGTCAGCCGTGGGCGGGATTTCAAATCAGCGGCAAGTCGCTGCCGCCCATTAAAAATTTATCCACGCAATAGGCCGCCCGGCGGCCTTCTGAAACAGCCCATACTACCAGAGACTGGCCGCGCCTCATGTCACCCGCGGAAAATACTTTTTTGACTGATGTCATATAATCGGCATCCGTCTTCACGTTTCCGCGCTCGTCAAATTTAACGCCGAGTTCCGCCAGAAGCCCGGAATGCTCGGGATGCAAAAATCCTACGGCAACGATGACCATATCCGCGTCTATCTCGAATTCGCTCCCCGGAACCTCTTTCATTACAGGGCAGGAATTTCCCTCAATCTTTGAAAATTCCACCTTTACGCATGAAAGCTTCTTCACGCGCCCCTTTTCCCCTATAAAACGTTTCGTGAGGATAGCCCAATGGCGCCGGGCTCCTTCTTCATGGCTCGACGTCGTCTTCAAGAGAAGCGGATATCTCGGCCATGGATAGTCGCTCGTGCGGCATTCCGGCGGTTTAGGCATGACCTCTATCTGGACAACGCATGCCGCGCCCTGCCTGTTCGCGGTCCCTACGCAGTCTGAGCCCGTATCGCCTCCCCCTACAACGACCACCGACTTACCTTTCGCGTCTACCTTCCGCCCCTGCGGCGCTTTTTCGCCCGCGGCCCTCTTATTGGCCTGGCTGAGGTAATCCATCGCAAAATATACGCCTTTCAGGTCCCTGCCGTCGATCTTAAGATCTCGAGGATCCCGCGACCCGCCGGCCAGGACAACAGCGTCGAAATCCTTTAAAAGTTTTCCGGCAGGATAGTCCTTCCCCACATTAACGCCCGTCTTAAATACTATGCCTTCTTTTTTCCAGATATCCACTCGCCGGTCTATGGCCTTTTTTTCCAGCTTGAAATCCGGGATCCCGTAGCGCAATATCCCGCCGGGCTTATCGTCGCGCTCAAAGACAGTAACGTTGTGCCCCGCCTTGTTAAGCTGCGCCGCGCAGGACAATCCTGCGGGGCCTGAACCGACAACGGCTGCCTTCTTGCCGGTCCGGGCCTTTGCGCGGTTCGCTTTGATGATGTTATTCTTAAAACCATATTCCACGAGCGCAAGCTCGTTCTCCCGTATCGTTACGGCATCGTCGTTCAGCCCGAGCACGCACGCGTATTCACATAGAGCCGGACAGACCCTTCCCGTTATCTCCGGCAGGTTGTTCGTCGATTCCAAGAGCACGAGAGCCGCTTCCCACCTGCCGCTATACATATGGTCGTTCCATTCCGGGATGTAATTTCCTATCGGGCATCCCCAATGGCAAAACGGCGTCGCGCAGTCCATACAGCGCGAGGCCTGTTCCTCGGACTGCTTCTCGCTCCTTGGCTTAGCGACGGGAGCGAAATCGCGGACGCGTTCGCATACCGGCCTGTATTGGGAGAGCTGTCTTGCGGCCTTTAGGAATCCTTTCGGGTCACCCATCTAATGACTCCTTGAGATCCAGCTTCTCTTCTATCTTCACGCCTTCCAGGATGCGCTTATATTCAAGAGGTATGACCTTTACGAATTTCTTCAACTCTGCATGCAGATTATCGATCACCTGTTTTGCCTTCGCGCTCCTTGTATATTTCAGGTGGTTATGGAGCAGATTATATATCGTATCCCTATCGGGCTCTTTGACGCTCTCGAGGGCGACCATATCCATATTGCACCTGTCCTTGAACGCGCCATCCTCGTCATATACGTATGCGATGCCGCCCGACATGCCGGCCCCGAAGTTCCTTCCGGTCGTCCCGAGTATGACCACTCTTCCGCCTGTCATATATTCGCACGCGTGGTCGCCGACGCCTTCCACAACGGCCAGGAGCCCTGAGTTCCTTATACAGAACCGCTCTCCCGCCACGCCGCATATATACGCTTCACCCGATATGGCGCCGTAAAAAGTGGTATTGCCGATGATCATGTTCTCATCGGGCTTATATTTTGCCGCCGAGAACTGGTATATTATTATCTTCCCGCCGGATATGCCCTTACCTACATAATCATTCGCCATCCCTTCCAGTTCAAATGTTATGCCTTTCGCGAGGAAAGCGCCGAAGCTCTGTCCGGCAATACCTTCGAATCTGCATCTTATCGTATCTTCCAGGAGAACTCCGTCCCCGCACCTTCTCATCACCTCGCCGCTCAACATCGCGCCTGTCGTCCTGTTCGTATTGTTTATCTTTAGCGATACCCTGACGGGCGTCTTCTTATCAAGCGCGCCGGCGCACATCTTTATGAGCTCCCTGTCGAGGACGAAATCGAGCCCGCTCTCCTGCTTGGAGGCGCAATATCTAACGGCATCGCCGCCTATTTCAGGCTTATAAAGGATCTTCGAGTAGTCCACGGCCTTAGCCTTCGAGGGGATGATCTCTTCATTCACTTCCAACAGGTCCGATCTCCCTATCATCTCATCTACGGTCCTGATGCCGAGGCTCGCCATGATCTGTCTCAGCTCTTCGGCCACAAAACGGAAATAGTTTACGATATATTCAGGTCTTCCGCTGAAACGCTTTTGCAAAATATCATCCTGCGTAGCCACTCCGACGGAGCAGTTATTCAAATGGCAATGCCTTAACATGACGCATCCGCTCACTATAAGCACTGCCGTGCAAAAGCCATATTCTTCGGCTCCCAAGAGCGCCGCTATCGCGACGTCGCGGCCGGTGCGCATCTGCCCGTCTGTCTGAAGCCTGACCCTTGTGCGCAGGCCGTTCAACAACAGAGTCTGGTGCGTCTCTGAAAGACCAAGCTCCCACGGAAGACCGGCGTATCTGATCGAGCTCCTTGGGGACGCTCCTGTGCCGCCGTCCCCGCCCGAAATAAGTATCATGTCGGCGTGGCCTTTTGCTACGCCCGCGGCCACAGTGCCTACGCCTGTCTCGGATACCAGTTTTACGCTGACGCGGGCATATGGATTTACGTTCTTAAGGTCGAATATAAGCTGCGCCAGGTCTTCTATGGAATAAATATCGTGATGCGGCGGAGGCGATATCAGAGTGACGCCGGGCGTCGTGTATCTGGTGCGCGCGATTATCTCGCTTACCTTATGGCCGGGCAGCTGGCCTCCCTCGCCGGGTTTGGCGCCCTGCGCTATCTTTATCTGTATCTCGTCGGCGTTGACAAGGTAGTTCGCGGTAACGCCGAATCTTCCCGAAGCGACCTGCTTTATGGCGCTCCTCCTGGAATCCCCGTTCGGCAGGGTTATGAACCTGTTCGGGTCTTCGCCGCCTTCGCCTGTATTGGATTTCCCGCCGATCCTGTTCATGGCGATGGCTATCGTCTCATGGGCAGGCCTCGAGATGGAACCAAAGCTCATAGCTCCGGTCGCGAACCGTTTCATTATATTTTCGACAGGCTCGACCTCTGCGAGCGGTATCTGTTCCGCGCTCTTGAATTTGAAGAGCGCCCTTATAGTAGCGGGATTTGCCGACTGGTCGTTTATCATTGCCGCGAATTGGCTGTATCGGCCGTAGTCGCTTGAGCGCGCCGCGTCCTGCAAGGAGGCTATCGTCTCGGGATTCCAGAGATGGTGCTCTCCGTCCTTCTTCCACTGGTATACTCCGCCGCTTTCCAGATTCTGGGTCTCGGCATTTCTGCGCGAATACGCCCTCCTGTGCCTTGCTATGGCGTCATCCGCGATCCCGTCAAGATCAACTCCTCCTATACGCGACACAGTGCCTGCGAAATATTTATCGATAAATGCGCTGTCCAGCCCAAGCGCCTCAAAGACCTGAGCTCCCCGATAACTCCTTAGCGTAGATATGCCCATCTTCGATAATATCTTCAATATGCCGTCTCTTAGCGCTTTCCTGTAATTTTTCATGGCGGACTTCACATCCGGGGATATCTCTTTTTCCCGCGCCAGATACTCTATAGCTTCATAAACAAAATACGGATTTACGCAATCGGCTCCGTAGCCGAATAGAAGCGCAAAATGATGCACTTCCCTGGGTTCCGCGCTTTCGATTATCAGGCCGACCTGCGAACGTATCGTCTTTCTCACAAGGTGCTGGTGGACGGCGCTCGCGGCAAGGAGCGCCGGAAGGGCAACATTGTCTTTGTCCGCGCCCCGGTCGCTCAGTATGATGAACGAATAACCTTTTTCGATCGCGTATTCCGACTCAAAGCATATCCTCTCCAGGGCCTGTTTAAACCCATCCCTGCCGGCGGACACGTCAAAAAAAGTATAAATCGTCTTCGTCCTGAAGGCGTTTATACTTATATCGCGTATCCTGGCAAGCTCTTCGTCCGTAAGTATCGGATTCTCCACTCTCAGCTTATGACTGTGCTCCGGCGTCTCCTCAAGTATGTTCTTTTCCGGCCCGATAAAGCTTTCAAGGCTCATCACGAGCTTTTCCCTTATGGAGTCTATGGCCGGATTCGTCACCTGCGCGAAGAGCTGCTTAAAATAGTTATAGAGGATCTGGTCCTTTTTCGACAGAAATGCGTGAGGTATATCGCTTCCCATAGAGCCTACGGGTTCTTTCCCTTCCTGAGCCATGGGCTTGATAATGACCTTCATGTCCTCCCGGGAATACCCGAATGCCTTTAAGCTCGATATGATATCCTCGCTCTTGTTGTTGATAGCTCCGCCGGCGGAAAGCTTATCGAGATCTACCATATTCTGGGCATTCCACTTGCCATACGGACAGCGCGCGGAAACGCTCTTCTTTATCTCGGAATCATGGACTATCCTCTTCGCCTTCGTATCTATGAAGAATATCTTGCCCGGCTCAAGCCTGCCCGAGATCTTTATCTCGGAGGGGTCTATATCAAGGACGCCGACCTCGGAAGCCATGACTACAAAACCGTCATTGGTGACTATATAACGCGCCGGACGAAGGCCGTTCCTGTCGAGAACAGCCCCTATATTTTGCCCGTCCGTAAAAGCGATCGCCGCGGGGCCGTCCCACGGTTCCATGAAGCAGGCGTGATATCTGTAGAATTCCTTAAGCTCCTTAGGCATAGAGCTGTCATGTTCCCATGCCGCGGGGATCAGCATCATCATGGCGTGTTCAAGAGACCTCCCCGATAAGACGAGAAGTTCAAAGACATTATCTATTACGGCCGAATCACTGCCGCCTTTTACTATGACGGGTTTAAGCTTATCTATGTCCGGGCCGAATGACCCGCCCGATATCAGACGCTCGCGCGCGCTTACCCAGTTCACGTTCCCGCGAAGGGTATTTATCTCTCCGTTATGAGCCAGAAAACGAAAAGGCTGAGCCAGGTCCCATGTAGGAAATGTGTTCGTGCTGTAGCGCGAATGGACCATGCATAGCGAGCTCTCTATGGAAACGTCCCGCAGGTCGGGAAAGAAACTTTTTAATTGCGTCGGTTTAAGGAGCCCTTTGTATATAAAAGTCCTCGATGAAAGGTTGGTAATGTAAAAAAAGGATTTCTGCCCGACGGCGGATGACCTGACATAGTTCTCGACCTGTTTTCGTATGACATACAACTTCCTTTCAAAATCAAGCTGATGGGCGAGGGCCGGGTCTCTTCCTATAAATACCTGGGAGATGAACGGCATGGTATCTCTAGCAGTCTTGCCTATTACAGAGCTATCTACCGGGATATCACGCCACCCCAGGAATCGCTGGCCTTCTTCCTCTATAACGGTCCTGAATATCCCTATGCAGGCCTCCCTGTCTTTGGCGTCCTGCGGCAGGAACACAAGCCCTGCCCCGTAATGTCCGTATCCGGGAAGCTCTATGCCGGCCTTCTTACATTCCTTCGCGAAAAATTTATGCGGCAGCTGTATCAGTATGCCCGCGCCGTCGCCTGTCTCCGGGTCCGCGCCGACAGCGCCGCGGTGGCTCAAATGTTCGAGCGCTTCGATGCCTTTCTTTACTATCTCATGGGACTGCGAGCCGTCAATATTGCAGACGAACCCGACTCCGCAGGAATCATGCTCGAATTGCGGATCGTACAGCCCCTGTTTTTCGGGATAGCGGTTTGATTTCACGATCTATACCTCTCTACGTCTATGTTCAACTTCTTTATCTTGTTTGACAGCGTGTTACGATGCAGCCCCAGTATCTTTGAGGCCGCCACCTGGTTGCCGCCGGAACGTTCCAGAGCCTTCGCTATTACCGCCTTCTCGATATCGTCTATTATACTGGCGTATATGCGCTCGGAATTACCCGTATAAAAATAACGGTTTATTATATCATAGAAATCGTCTGTCACATCAATGCCTATTTTTTATGCATCCGACAACAAAAAAATTTTGCAACCCCTGCCGCGTAGTCAAATACGCCGCGGCAGAGGTTACAAAGATCCAATCAATTACAGGACCGAAAGGTATTTCTCCAGCTCATGCTGCGGCACCCGGATCCTGTACTCGTCCCACTCCTTCTTCTTTAATTCAACGAACCTGGGGAATATATGGCTTCCCAGGACTTTTTTGACCAGTTCGCTGTTCTCGGCTATCGCGATCGCGTGCCCCAGGCTGTCCGGCAGAGTCTCGATGCCCCTCTCTTTCCTCTCGGCGTCGGTCAGATGATAGAGGTTCGTATCCATAGCCTTCGGCGCCTTGTACTTCTTTTCAATACCGTCGAGGCCGGCGTGCAGCATGGCCGCGAACGTCAGGTACGGATTGCATGCGGGGTCGCAGGCCCTGAACTCGCATCTGGTCGCCTTCTCTTTGCCGGGATAGTAGAGCGGCACTCGGACAAGAGCGCTCCTGTTCCTGCGGCTCCAGGCCACATATACGGGCGCCTCGTAACCCGGCACAAGCCTCTTATATGAGTTTGTCGTCTGGGCGAATATGGCGCAGATCTCCTTGGCATGTTTCAAGAGCCCCGCTATGTAATTACGGGCGGTATCAGAAAGATTATCCTCGCTCTTCGCGTCGAAGAACATATTCTTCGAACCTTTAAATAGCGATTGATGCGTATGCATGCCTGAGCCGTTCTGCCCGAATATAGGTTTCGGCATAAAGGTTGCGTACACACCGAACTTGCTCGCTATCTCCTTCACAACTACTTTATAGGTAATAACACTATCGGCCATCTCGAGCGCGTCTTTATATCTCATATCGACTTCGTGCTGTGAAGGGGCCACTTCATGGTGCGAATATTCGACGTCTATACCCATCTTCTCAAGGGCCAATACCGTCTCGCGTCTAAGGTCGCTGGCAACGTCGAGCGTCGTCAGGTCAAAGTATCCGCCCTTATCGAGGACTTCGGTAGCCGAATCACTCTTAAAATAGAAGAACTCGAGCTCAGGACCGAGATAAAAATGGTCATATCCCATCGCGGTTGCCCTCTCAAGGGCTTTTTTCAGGATGTAACGCGGGTCACCCTCATACGGCTTCTTATCCGGCGTCAGGACGTTGCATATCATCCTGGCAACAGCCTTCTCGGAAGGCCGCCACGGAAGTATGGCGAACGTGTCGGGATCAGGGAAGGCTATCATATCAGACTCCTCTATATCCTGGTAACCCGTGATAGAGGATCCGTCAAATCCCATGCCGTTATCAAGAGCGTTTTCCAGCTCTTTGTCCGTTATAGCGAAACTCTTTACCTGCCCCATTATGTCGGTAAACCATAACCTTATAAACTTTACGTCATTCTCCTTAACCAGCTTCAAAATATCCTGCTTCGTCTTCTTCGCCATCTGTATCCCCCTTTGTTTTGGCTTGTTAAATAAAAAATGGTATTTTAGCCGCTTCGGCTTAAAACACCATTGTTTTAATACGCCTCATGCACAAACGCTGTGCTCTCCTGAATACAACAATTACGTATATATAAGTAAAAAAATGGGGCTCTTGGTAACTAAAATTTTAAAATATTTACCCTATCGCCAAAGGCCCTTTTTCACCGGTGCGTATCCTGAAACACTCTTGGAGATCTATAACGAATATCTTGCCGTCGCCTATAGTGCCTGTCTTCGCAGCCTTCATTATCGCCGCTACAGCAGGTTCGACATAGCTATCGTTAACTGCGATCTCAAGCCTCACCTTTTTCAGCAGGTTGCCCGTCTCTTTCCTGCCTCTATACACCTCTGTCCGCCCTTTTTGCCGCCCGCACCCGAGGGCATTCGATACTGTCCTTAAGTGTATCTGGCTATTATCGAGCTCCTGCAATACATCCTCAAGTTTATGCGGCTGAATTATGGCTATTATCAGTTTCATATTGTCCTTTCTAATCGAGCAGCGTATAAGCGCTCTCTTCATGCTGGGTTATGTCTAATCCTACAACCTCTTCTTCATCGGACACCCTCAGGCCCATAACAGCGTCGAGAACCTTGAGCAGGATAAATGTTATCGCTACCGAATACACCATGGCCGCAAGCGCTCCTATAGCCTGCACCTTGAACTGCGCGGCATTCCCGAATAACAGGCCGTTATTGCCTGCCGGGTTTATGAGCTTTTGCGCGAAAAGCCCCGTTAGCAGGGCTCCTATGGTCCCGCCCACGCCATGGACTCCAAAAGCGTCGAGCGAGTCATCGTATCCGAATTTCAGCTTCATGACCGCGACCGATGTGTAACAGACCATGCCGCCTATAATACCTATGCATATTGAAGAGATCGGAGACACAAACCCCGCGGCGGGCGTTATCGCGACAAGTCCCGCGACAGCTCCCGTAGCCCCGCCGAGGATCGTCGGCTTTCCTGTCACCTTCCACTCGATCATCATCCATGTAAGGGCAGCGGCCGCGGCGGCTGTATTCGTCGCTATAAATGCCGATACGGCAAGCCCATTCGCCGCCAAGGCGCTTCCGGCATTGAAACCAAACCACCCGAACCACAGAAGGGACGCGCCGAGAACGACGAGCGGCAGGTTATGGGGAGGCATCGGCTCTTTCCCGTATCCGCGCCTCTTACCTAATATAAGAGCGCACACCAGCGCGGAGATACCTGACGAAATGTGGACTACCGTACCTCCCGCGAAGTCAAGGCATCCCATCTCCCTGAGCCATCCGCCCGTGCCCCACACCCAGTGGCAAACAGGGTCATACACAAGGGTCGCCCACAATAAGGTAAAGACTGCATAGGTCGAGAACTTCATCCTCTCCGCGAAAGCGCCGGTTATCAGGCCCGGCGTAATTATCGCGAACATCATCTGGAAGGCCATAAATAACAGATGCGGGATCGTAGACGCGTAATCCGGATTCGGGGCCATCCCCACGCCTTTCAGCCCGAACCACGCGAGGCTTCCTATAAAATGGCCCTGGTCAGGCCCGAACGACAGGCTGTATCCCCACAGCACCCACTGGATGCTTATAAGGCACATGACGAAGAAGGACTGCATCATGGTAGCAAGCACGTTCTTCCTCCTCACGAGCCCGCCGTAAAACAGAGCCAGCCCCGGCGTCGTCATAAGCATGACAAGCGCCGTCGACATCAAGATCCACGCCGTATCCCCCGAATTGATCATATCCGCTTCCTTTCCATAAAATTTTTACATCTGTTTACACAACTGGGAAAAAATTCACATAAAAAAACATACACTATTCACCCGAATAATATTCACCGGATACCTAATCTGGCCCTCATCACCTCCGCGTAAACCTTATTAATACGCCCTGTTTTTAACCACCTTTCTAATGTGGATACCTGGATATCTATCCTTTTTGACAGGTCATGCAGCGTATACCTGTTCCTCTCCTTAAACTGCCTTAATTTTTCAATCAGTTCTTTATCGACCATCTAAATCGCGCTTTCGCCTTTTTCGCCCGTTCGAATTTTAACCGCGTCTTCTACGGGATATATAAATATTTTCCCGTCTCCTACTTCACCTGTCCGGGCATATTCCATTATAGTATTCACTATCTTATCCACTTCGCCGTTCTTAACGATTATCTCTATTTTAATTTTCGGCAGCAGCTCCATTTTATACTTTTCGCCGCGCCACTGCTGGACAACGCCCTTTTGCTTGCCATGCCCTTCGATTTCGCTGATCATGAGCCCCGCGCAGCCAAACAGTTCCAGCGCGCGGCGCACCGGATCAAGGCTTTCCGGCCTGATTATGGCCTCGATTTTTTTCATACCATACCTCCTCAATTTCCATTCCGCAAGCCTGAGAATGAATAGGCCGGCTTGCGGGTTATGAACTCAGGGTATGCGGAATTGCCATGTTCCCCTATATCCAGGCCTTCTATCTCTTCCTGCAGGCTTACCCTTAATCCCATAACCTGCTTTATTAAAACCCATGAAACAATGGAAGCAAGGAAAACATACGCCCCGCAGGATAATACGCCGATAGCCTGCGCCGCCAACAATTTTGTGCCGCCGCCGAAAAACAGGCCGTTGCCCGTAGCAGTCCCGGTTATCTTATCCTGAGCGAATAAACCCACACAGAGTGTTCCGAAAACGCCGTTCACCAAATGTACGGATAACGCGCCTACAGGATCATCCATTTTTAACCTGTCAAAACCTATAACTGCCAGCACGACCAATACGCCTGCGATCAGTCCTATGATAATTGAGCTCGGAACGCTTACAAACGCGCATGGCGCCGTTATCGCGACAAGCCCGGCAAGACAGCCGTTCAGTGTCATACCGAGATCAGGCTTGCCCAGCATAAGCCACGATAATAAGGTGGCGCTCAATATTGCCGCCGCGGCAGCCGTATTCGTAGTAACCGCGACGTGGCATATGGCTAAAGGATCCGCCGCCATGGTCGATCCGGGGTTAAAACCAAACCATCCGAGCCACAGCACAAAGGTACCTATAGTCGCTATAGAGAGGTTGTGGCCCGGGATTGGGTTGATCTTCCCGTCGTCCGAATACTTTCCAAAACGGGGACCGAGCACCAATACGCCGGCCAGCGCCGCCCATCCGCCTACAGAATGCACTACCGTGGATCCGGCAAAATCATACATTCCTAATTTAGCCAGCCATCCGCCCCCCCATATCCAGTGCCCTACGATAGGGTAGATTAGCATTGTCATGACAAAGGAGAAGACTATAAAGGAAGCGTACTTTATCCTTTCTGCTACCGCGCCGGATACTATCGTAGCGGCGGTCCCCGCGAAGACCAGCTGGAAAAAGAATTTTGCGAGTAACGGTACGCCCGTCCACGAGAGCGCCGAATATACACCTTTATATGCCTCGCCTGTGGCGGGAGAGTTATCCGCGCCTGACAGGAAAAACAGTCCTTTCAATCCTACCAACGGCGTCCCGTCTCCAAACATCAGGCCATAGCCTAAAACCAGGAAACCGATAGAAGAGACCGCGAAGACTACGAAATTTTTTGAGAGTATGTTAACGCAGTTCTTCACCCTGGCAAAACCCGCCTCCACCATGGCAAAACCCAAATTCATAAAGAAGACGAGCATCGCTGTAATCAGGACCCACAGCGTATCCAGGACAACTTTTGTATCCATGAGACAACCTCCTTATTTAGTCTTATCGGATTTAGAACTTCGCGATCACTTCCGCGGCTATCGTGTTTTGGTAATTGGACGTTACCTTATCTTTCGTGAACGCCTGGCCGCTCGCCTTATCGTATCTGTATTCAAAACGCGTTATTAGATTTTTGTAAATCTTAAACTCATTTGTCAGGGTAAATTCAAAAAGGCTGAGATCGGAAATAGGCATGGTCGAACTTGTGAGATAACCCGTCCGGACACCGTCTCTATCATGAAAATATTCTCCTCTGCCGGCGATCGACCACCAGTCGAATATATCGTATTTTGCGTAACCGGCTATTCCGTCCCACGCGGCGTCTTTGCCGATATCGTATCCACCCAGCACAGAGGCGGCGTTCTTCTCCCAGCCGTAATCATAGTTGACCTTAAAGGTCAATTTATCGGTGGCTTTATATGTAGCCACGAAATCTATCAGATTCCTGAAGTCCTTATCGGAATCGGCGCGCTCCGGTCCGAACATTCCGCCGACGCTGAACGAAATTTTGTCATTTGGCGTCACTGTGACCTGCGCTTCGACCGTCTTTGCCTTATTAAGGTCCACCGTTTGATCCCACCCGTTCACTACACCTATATACGCCTCGACCGGGACGTTCGCGAAAGGCTTATCGTATATACGTATACCCGTGTGCGTAAACGGTATCGCGTAGCCGAACATATACGACCGCGAAAAATTCCAGTTGTTCATCGATTCGATGACCTCCGCGCCGTGCAATGTCGCGAACTTGCCTATCTTAAAGGTCATCGTATCAGCCAGCGGAAACGAGAACGGCAGCATGACTTGCGCATATGCCTGCTGAAGATCAAACGCGTCATTTGATGTCCCTAATCCGCCGTCGGCAGTACCCAGGCCGTTAGAATGTATCAGCTTGGCGTCCTGGCCAAAATCCAGGTCGATCCTGAACCCGACCGGAGATTCTTTAGAGACAAGTTTCTCCAGGTTTATCTGCGCCATATTCAGCATGAAACCGTTGGCTTCGGTATCGAATACACGCAGCCTGTTTGTCCGCGTGTTCGGAGGTACCGGGGTGTTCGTATTAAATATATAGGAGGTGTCGACAAAACCATGGACCTCTATCTCCCTGGCAAAAGAGGTTACGGCGGCCGAAATGCCGCTGTCCGGTTCTACATTTTGCGCTTTAATAACCGGTGTCCGCGTTTCGGATTTTTCCAACCTGGCCTCAAGCGCGACCAGCCGATCTTTCAGGGCCGCTATTTCCTTTCTAAGCTCTTCGGTTTCGCTTGGTACAGCATCGGAAAAGACCGGCAATGGATTTGCCAGCAAAGCAAAAAGCAGTATAACTGAAATTCTCTTCGACGCGCATATCATTGCCGCTACCTCCTATTGTCCCGGTGTGTGAAAATAGAAAAGCGCCTTTTAACACCACCATGGTGCCAAAAGACGCCTTCGTCTAATAAATCTCACTTGCTACAAGTAAAAAAGCTATGTCATTGGTAACCTTTTCTTTTTACGCCATTTTGTGATTATGCTCTTTTTGTGCTTCAGTACCATGACATGCGAGATGTCCATCTGGGCTGCCGTCTCCCGCACAGTATGCCCTTTCAACAGGTAAGAGAGCACAGCCCTCTCTTTATCGGTCAGGCCGAGCCCCCTGATCTCATCGACGGTAAGCTCGCTCTCTATCCGTGACCCCGGAGTTTCTCTCTTATCCTCCAGTATATCGCCTAAAGTCAGCCCTTCGGGGGTCACAAGCTCATCGATGCTCGAGAAGACGACCTTGGGCCTTCCTTTTCGCAGAAAATTCTGTATATGGAATTCGCACCCCTTGATGACGTATGACTCATTTATACCTATGGGAAGGCCGTTAGCGTAATGCTGCCACAGGTAGATACACATCTCCTGATACAGGTCCTCCTCGTCGTAATAGCCAAGGAGAAGATGTTTACGCGCGATAAACCTTAGCGCGGGCGTTATCTTTTCCAGCAGTACCCTGAAATACATGGATCACCGTCCCTGAAAATAAAAAAATCCTTTCCGGCGTTTTCTTCGCCGAAAAGGACGTCCCTCTGCTTTGTCCTTCTAATAAGCTCTACTTCGCGCTTACCATCATATTAAGTTTACCACAAATCCGGCAAATGTCAATAAATAATCATTATTCCGCTATCGGTCAGGAAGTAACCAGCTTTGTGACCAATACGGACATCTTGATATCTGCGGAACTCTTTTCTTTCAGGGAGATGCGCACTTTTTCCGCGCGCAAAAGCTGGAGTGAATTATTCAGGTTATGCAGGAACTTGACAATAGACTCTTCAGTGCCTTCCGCTTCCACTTCAACGCTGTACTGTCTATAGCTGCCTATTGTCCTGGACGGCTGAGGCTTCATATCCGAAACGGACAAGGACGACATCCTGGCTAACCCTTCTATCTCACCCAGCATCCTCGCTATATCTTCCTCGTCGGATGGCGCCTTTTTTATATGTTGTATATATTTCTGGTATTCAACCGATACGGTATCTTTCTGCTCCATGTTGCGCAAAAGCGCGCTCAATTGCCGCACCGCCATCTTGCTTTCCCGGTCAAGCCGGCTGAACGTGCCTGCTATAGGAGAGACCACCAGCCTGTCCGTGAGTACCACAAGAACAAAGGCAAGGGCTATGAATAACCCCATCCGCTCTTTCCCGGAAATTTTTTTTATAAATTCTATCATCGCAGCCTCTCGTATGAACAGACTATCTCGAATTCCGCGAACTCTCCCGACTGGTCTTTCTGGGTCGTGGTATACGTAGGTTTTACGCCGCTAAACATACGGGAACCTTCCAGCGTGGTAACGAATTTGAATATGTTCGACATTGCGCGCGCGCGTCCTTTCAGGACAACTTTCTGTTTTTCCTCTATGCTTATAAAGGTAAGGGATATGTCGGGCGGGGTAAGGTTCAGTATTTCGATAAACATGTCTATGGAAGAACCGTTGGCATCCAGCCTCTTTTCGATTAGGCCCATGCGCGTGCGCATCCTGTCTACCTCGTTCGCCCCGCTCTCGATCTGGCTTATCTTCTTCTTCAATTGCGCAAGGTAAGAATTTTTGTTGCTGATATTTGTCACGAGGATCATACAGGCCAGCATTATTATGGAAACGGACAATATGCCGGTAAACATAAGCTCCCTGCGCTTATTCTCCATCATCCTCCGGAGGCGTATATCCTGCGGCGTAAGATCAAGCTCTATATCATTATCCCTGACGGCGATCCCAAAAAGCGCGGATGTGGAGATGTTTTTATACCTGTCCTCATCGAACACAGCCATATCGCCGCTGAATCGCAGGTTCTTCCTGGGATCGGTAAACGAGGACGGTATATCCAGCCTGGAGCTTAGCGTCGTATCGAGATATTCGACATTCCCGGCGGCTCCGCTTAGGAGGATCTTCGAAAGTTTAACGTCCCTCTCCTCGTTTTGATACAGGCCCATGGAATGTTTCAGCTCTTCTATGAAGCTCTCCCGCCAATCCTTCTTTTCATCCGTCAGCTGGTTAGCGCCGATCAGGATATTCCTTGTGAACGACAGCCTTCCGTTCCGTATCACTATGAAATCGGAATAGTTGGAATCGACATCCAGCAATATAAAAGCCGGCGAATCGGGCTTCAGCTCTTCCGGATAAGCAGAACTTAACCAATTGTAAATACCTTCCGTGCTGAGCGCGACCCGGTCCGAAGATATGCCCGCCCCCTTCAGCGTCTCAAGGCGGTCAGCGATAATATTCTGCCGCACAATAACCAGCATCACCTTAGTGTAGCCTTCTTTCATACAGCTTATTGTCTTATAGGCGGAGACTATCTCTTCCTTGGAATACGGCGTCTGTTTGATGGCCAGCAGGCTCACCATTTCGTTTATCTCTTTCGGGTCCGTCGCGGGAAGTTCGAGTATCCTCACCGTAGCCAGATGCCTGGGTATATATGAGATAACGGAATGTTTATCAAGCTTCAGTATACTGAAGATCTTTGAAATTGCCGCGGTCATAGAACCATCGATATCGGCGATTTTTTTAAAATCAAGCCTCGACACTATCCTGGATCCCGCCGGATACCGGTTTTCGGCGATCTTAAGCCAGTCGTTGCCTATTTCGATAACCACTATCGGTTTCCTGAGAGCAAACCGTTTAAATGCCATAAATTTCGGCAACCTGAATACCGGCAGCTTGTACTTTGTACCTTTTGCGATTTTAAGATGCAAGTTGTCCTCTTTTTTAAGATTAAACCTGTCCCCTTACTCTTCTCTCCAATATCTCAACGCCTTCTTGTTCCTGTCATAAACGAAAGTAATGCTATAATAATCCGTCCTATTCTTTACCCGGCCGATTGCCCGGCCGGAAAAGACATCCGACTTTACAGTAATAAGGCCCTGGCCAAAGATCTTATTCAGGGAGGCAATTTCGCCATTAGACAGGGTCTCCACGGCGTTAAGCGCCAGAGCGGCCGAGCCCGGGTCCTTAAAAACATTCACAACGGCTTCGGGGTCATCGCCGTTGCCGCGAAACCGCAGGATCTTTTCCGCCAGGGGTTCCTCTATCCCCAGGGCATTCATAACGGTCTTATCGATCGTGTTTATATTAACAGGGCCCTCGCTGTATACTGTAATACTATCTTTGATCCTTTTATATATATCCGCCGTCATATTTTTTAGAAGCAGCAGCTCTTCAGTGACATTGAACCTGGCGTTTTTGCAATGATATGAGGGGCTTAAAGAGTTGTAATGCGAATTCTCGGCTCCCACATCCATATAAGGGTTATCGTCTTCGTCGCGCCAATCGATGATAGCGGCCGCGATCGAGGCGGCGGTTTCGGGCTCGACTTCTTTGGCCTCGAGCAGTCTTCTAAGTATATCGTAGGACGACTTGTTAATATTTATCTTCCGCTCCTCGTCTATAAGCCCGTAATTAGTGAGCGGGTTATCGGGTGTGCGGGTGTGCGGGTTTGACAAATCCTCTAACCCGCTTACACGCTCACCCGTTGACCCGTTCACCGTACTGAATGTCCCGTCACCCAGATCAACCTCTTTGAATGCGCCGGTGTTATTATTCCAGGTATCGCCGAATGCGTCGTAATCGGCCGTCTTATCGCCTTTTTCCAGTTCCAAAATCGCCCTCTTCACGCCCGCCCGGGCAAGATACTGCGCCTTCACCCTGTTTATGAACCTGGAACCGCAATCAAGCTGAGGACGCGCGTACGCGTATATAGCGACCGCAAGCATTCCCAAAAAGAAGAGCGACCATAACGCTATAATGAGAGCGCTGCCTTTTTCAGGGAACAGGGAACAGGGAACAGGGAACAGTTTTTTTCTGAACCCTGACCCCTGATTACTGTCCCAGCGGCAGAAAAACCGTCCTGACTGTCTTAACCTCTTTACCGTCATCTTTGTATGTAAGCCCTATTTTAACCGCAACCGGCAATTTGCCGTCCTTCTTATCTTTATCCAGGTTCCAGGATTCTTTCCAATTGTACTTATCCGCTTCTTTATCAAAATAAAGATAACTGAAGCTGATATCATTTACGCGCGCCATTTCGCTTTCACAGCTGTTTCCCGTCCCTGTCTCAGAGGTCGCGCCGGCATAGTCCGCGCTTTCCTTCATAAGCGTATCCTTTACAGTATCTAAATAATACGTTACTTTCCCGACCGTCAGCCTGGAATCTTCCTCCGATCCGCGCGAAAAAACGGCGACCGTCAAAGACGGTATAGAAACCTTCTTTTTGTCGCCGACAAAATCAATATTCGCGCAATCGAGAGCGTTCCTGAAAGAGCGCTCCATCTTTTCGAGAGAGATAAAAACATCCTGGTCCAGCGCCTTGTAATCGCGAAGTCTGTAATATATATTCATCCCGCCGGAAAACGTCGAAAATATGGCCGTCGCGATGATGCCTATTATCGCGGTGGTAATGAGCAGTTCAATAAGCGTAAACCCTCTTTTCAGGGGACAGGGAACAGGGGACAGGGGACAGTTTTTTTCTGAACCCTGATCCCTGATCCCTGATCCCTGATTATTTCTTGACCGGCTCATTGCTCTCCATATAAGTCGTAACTGAAAAACTCCTGGATTGGTTTGTCCGGCCGTTACTGACCGTAAGGGTGGCCTCGTTCAAACAATCTTTCAACTCCTCCACGCCAAAATCCACCGGCTTTATCTCCAGCCTCCACCTGAACCCGTTTTTCGATTCGCCGAACTCCCCCTCGCACGCTCCGGGGAGCATATCCTTCTTCTCCAGCATATCTTTTTCGACGTCTCCAATCTTTTCCTTTAATAAAAAGGCGGCATCTATGCCGGCGCGGCCGGCGCTAAAACCGTTTATCGCGGCAACGTAAGCATGCAGTATGCCTATGATCCCCACAGCCAGTATAGAGACCGCGATCATTACCTCGATGAGCGTAAAACCGTGTTTAGTGTGCGGGTGAACGGGTGAACGGGTGAACGGGTTTGGCGAACCCGCTAACCCGTTAACCCGCTGACCCGCTAACCAGCTAACCAGCTCACTCCCAGTTTTTAACATCATCGGCTGTGCCGTCCTGTCCGTCTTTTCCAAGCGAATACAGGTCATATGTCGCGCTATTATGGACACCCGGACATTTATACTGATATGTATTACCCCATGGGTCCATGGACTTTTTTTCCAGATACGGTCCTCGCCAGGATGTAGCCGACGCCGGTTTCTCATAGAGCGCGTTAACGCCCTCTTCCGTAGAAGGAAAACTTCCATTATCAAGTTCGTATAGCTTTAAACCCATACTTATATTGGAGCTTATATCGGCCTGCGCAACTACGATCTTAGCCTGCTCGCTCCTTCCGGACAGCCTCGGGACTATCATAGCCGCCATAGCCGCGATTATCACGATCACAATCATGAGCTCGATGAGCGTGAAACCGTGTTTAGTGTGCGGGTGAACGGGTGAACGGGTGAACGGGTGTGGCGAACCCGTTAACCCGCTTACCCGCTTACCCGCTAACTTATTCAGTTTTCCCATTTTACCCCCTCCCCCTCATAATATTCGACCCATCTCTTTTCCAAATCTCCCATGTTACCCATGTAACCTGTATAAACAGATGAAATCGCCTCATCGATAGATCTGCCGTCCCTAAGCTGGCGGCAAAACAGCGTGAACCTCGAGACGCCGTATTTTTCCATCAGAAAATTCACTATCGACACGGCTTCGGCGTAAAATTTTCGCGCCGCTTCCGCGTTGGGCTCATTCCTTATGTCCATTTTTGTCAACAGCTCGATGGCTATATAACTCTTTTCCCTGACCAGTTTTTTCACCAGTTCTATGTCGCCCGGCCTCCTCCCCTCCTCTTCCCGTACCGCCACTCCCTCCTCCAGCCACAAAGGTATATTGTTCTTGTCTCCCACAAAATCCCTGAAGACAAGATGCGTTATTTCATGAGGCAGGAGCGATTCGACAAATCCGGCGCTCCATTTATAGCTGATGATCTCCTTTTCCTTATATCGAGCCATTCCCACGGGCCATTCTTTTGATATCCCCGCGGCCTTCCTGAACTCTTCGGCTGTCCTGTAAATATAGATCTTTACTCTTTTATCCCATTGCCAGAAGCTGTCATATCTCGAATATCCCAGGTCTGAAGCCACCGTATTATAATATTGTTCGGCGCGCGTCATGACATCGCTCGCGAATTCTCTATCATCGAGATAATAGACTATGAAGTGTTCGCCCTTCAGTTCCTTCCAGTCCTCGGCCGCCGCCGTAGAGCAGCACAGAAGAAAGCACGCCAATGTCAAATATCCAATTACCAATTTCAAATTAATTTCCAATTTACCAATTCCCAATGGTTCGATTTTACTCACCATTGGCACTGAGCTTTTGCCGAAGTGCCAATTGGTCATTGGACATTGGTAATTTATTTGACATTGGAAATTGGTCATTTGTCATTATACCTTAACTCGCTCACCGCCCGGACCCCATTCCCATATTGAATATCGGCAAAAGCATCGCAAAGACAATGAACCCCACAACAGCGCCTATTACCAATATAAGGAGCGGCTCTATAAGCGAGGTCATAATCTTTATCGCCTGCTCGACCTCCCGCTCGTAAACATCGGCCACCTCGTTCAGAGACTCTTCCAGTTTCCCGCTTTCTTCGCCCACGGCTATCATGTTTACGGCAAAGACCGGAAAAATATCTATCTTTTCTAAACTGGACGACATCGTGGCCCCCTGATTAACGATCACTTTCCCGACGCCCGAAAGTTTCTGCTTCAGTATTTCGTTCTCTAATGTGCTCGCCGACAACTCTAACCCTTCAGTGACGGAAATACCGTTCTTAAGAAGCAGCCCCAGCGTCCTGGCGAATTTCGCTATCTCTGAATTCTTCACAAATTTATTTATGAATGGTATCCGGAGTTTTATGCCGTCAAATAATAGCTTCTTTTTAGAGCCGGGTTTTACCCTGAAAACAACGGCGGCGGCTAAGCCCAATAATATCAATATGCCGGCCCAATTAGCCGACATGAATTTGCTTATCACAAGCAATATCTGCGTCGGCAAAGGCAGGGCCTGTTTAGTATCGACGAACATCTTCATCAATTTGGGTAAAAAATAGGTAAGCATGACAAAGATCGTGCCGAATCCGACCACCGTTAAAAGCGCCGGATACGCCATCGCCGCCTGCACCTTCTGCCTTATCTCCTGTTCTCTTTCGCGGTGTTTGGCAAGCGTGGACAACACTTCATCCAGGGCGCCGCCGCGCTCTCCCGCCCTGACTATATTAAGATAGAGGTTATTGAATATATCGGGCCGCAGCTTCATTGCCTCGGAAAGCATCTTACCCTCTTTTACCTGAGACTTGATATCATCGACAACCTTTACCATAGCGCGATTTTCCGTCTGTTCCGCTATAAGCGAAAGGCCCTTAAGCATAGGCACACTCGCCCTGACCAGGCTCGATAGCTGATGGGTGAACGTATCTATATCCTGTTGACGGATCCTGGTGAACAGGTTAGCGGGTGAGCGGGTGAGCGGGTGAGCGGGTTCATCCTTTAACCCGCTGACACGCTCACCCGTTGACCCGCCCACAGACAAATCGCCCGGCTTCTCGGCAACGCTCAAAGGAAAAAGCCCCATCTCTATGACCCTGGAAGTCGCCTCATCCTGGGTTTGCGCGTCGATTTCGCCGGCTATTATCTCCGTAGGCCCTTTTTTGGCTTTGTATGTGTATGTAGGCATGTGTGTAACTCCGATTTATCAACGCGCCAATGACAAATGACCAATGTCAAATGTCAAATAAATTACCAATGTCCAATGAACCAATTGGCACTTCGGCAAAAGCTCAGTGCCAATGGTGAGTAAAATCGAACCATTGGAAATTGAATAATTGGTCATTAATTTGAAATTGGTAATTGGACATTTGTCATTATTATCTCACTCTTCCAGCTGCGTCACTCTCATGACCTCTTCCGGCGTCGTAATGCCTGCCGCTACCTTGTCCCATCCGTCTTCTTTAAGCGTCCTCATTCCAAGGGCCGCCGCCTTCTCCTTTATTTCGTCAACGGAGGCTTTCTGGGATATCAGCTTCCGCATCTCTTCGTTCACAGGCAATATCTCATATATGCCGGTCCTGCCCATATATCCGGTATTGTTGCACGCCTTGCAGCCTTTGCCCCTGTAGTAAACGGTATCTTTCCATATTCTTCCTTCTTTTTCCTTATCTATCCTTACCTTTCCTTCTTTTTCCTTCTCACTCCGCTCACCCGCTAACACGCTTACCCGCTCACTAACCTTCTCCTTGCACTTCGGGCATATAACGCGCACCAGCCTCTGCGCGATGAATGCCTCTACGGAAGACGCTATAAGATACGGTTCCACACCTATATCTATAAGCCGCGTTATACCGCTTGCCGCGTCGTTTGTATGCAGGGTAGAAAATACAAGATGTCCCGTAAGCGCGGTCTGTATCGCTATCTCGGCAGTCTCGAGATCCCTCACCTCTCCGACCATCATTACGTCCGGGTCGTGCCTCAAGGTAGAGCGCAGGACCTGGGCGAAGGTCAGCCCTACTTTAGGCATAACCTGTATTTGCGAGATCCCTTTCAGCTCATATTCGACCGGATCCTCTATGGTGATTATCTTCCTGGCGCGCGTGTTGAGCTTGCTCAGGCACGTATAAAGCGTGGTCGACTTACCGCTTCCCGTCGGACCCGTTACAAATATTATTCCATGAGGCTTCTTTATAAGCTCTTCCAGCATCACGACATCCTTTTCCGACATGCCGAGATCGGCAATGCTAAACAACATCTTGAGCGCCAGTATCCTTATCACTATACTCTCTCCGTATATCGTCGGTATGATAGAAACACGCATGTCGTATTCGCTCTCGCCTATCTTCACCTTAGCCCTTCCGTCCTGGGGGATCCTGCGCTCGATGATATCGAGGCCCGACATGATCTTTATCCTGGACACGATCGCCGGATAGAGATAGCGGATATTTTCGCTCACCTGCACGTCTGCGAGAACCCCGTCAACCCTGTAGCGCAGCGTCACGTCATTCCTGAAATGTTCGATGTGAATATCGGTCGCCCTATCTTTGATCGCCTGCTGCATGATCTGGTTAACGAGCTTTACCACGGAGGCGTCGCCGGCCATCTTCTCGAGATCCTGGACATTTTCCTCGTCCCTCGCCCCTCGTCCCTCGTCCTTCGTCCCTCGTGAGGGGCCGCTGCCGGTTCTCTGATTCTCTTCTCCGGCGAGGATCCGCTCTATCGTATCCGCGCCCACGCCGTAAACCTTCTTCACCATCTCTACTATATCCGACGACGTCGCGAGGACCTTCTCGATCCTGTATCCCAGATGTGTCTCAAGGTCATCTATGGGCCACATATCGAACGGGTTGGATATGGCAATGGTCAGGACATTGCCGTTAATAGCTATAGGCATGATCTTATAATGCCAGGCGAATTTCGGAGGGACCTTCTTTATGGCCTCGTCCTCGATATGCGTATCCTTTAATTCTACAAAGGGTATGCCCTGCTGTTCCGCAAGCACATGCAGCATCTTAGACTCGCTGACAAATCCCATGCTTATCAGGATCTGCCCAAGCATCTCGCCTGTCTTCTTCTGCTCGGCGACCGCCGACTTCAGTTGCTCCGGCGTTATCAGCTTCTTCTCGACGAGTATCTCGCCTAATCGCAGCGCCATGGTAAACTAACTCCTGTTTGCGGGTTAGCGGGTTTGACTTAACCCGCACACCCGCTTACCCGCACACCCGTTCACTCACTACACTCACTCACATCCCCTATCATGTAAAACTTCTCCTCCGGCGCGGAATCGAGCCGGCCCTCTATTATCTTATCGCACCCTTCGAGCGTCTGCCTCAATGGGACGTATTTACCCTTATGGCCCGTATATATTTCCGCCGTGAAAAACGGCTGCGTCAGGAAATACTGTAGTTTTCTCGCCCTCTCATACAACGTCCTGTCGGCCCCGGACAGTTCCTCTATGCCTATGACCGGGACGATCTTTGCCAATTCCCTGTATTTAGCGAATACCTTCAATACTTTCTGCGTAATGTCGAAGTGCTCCTTTCCCACAACGGCCGGATCCAGATTTGACGAAGACGAAAGAAGCGGATCTACCGAGGGGTATATCTTCAGCTGGACCTTCTCTCTCGAAAGGACAACGATGGAATTGAGATAACTGAATATCGCTACGACAGCCGGATCGGTAAGGTCGTCCGCAGGGACATAGACCGTTTCGATGGCGGTAATGGAACTGCCTTCCCGCGAGCGGATGCGTTCGTGAAAATCGCTCACCTCGGACGCCAGCGTCGGCTGATACCCCGTCTCCGAGGGGACCCGGCCCAAAAGCGTCGAGACCTCGGATCCTGCCTGCACAAACCTGTAAACGTTATCTATGAAGAAGAGGACGTCCTTATTCTGGTCCTGCAGGTATTCGGCAAGCGTTATCCCGGTGAAAGCCACGCCGAACTTCGCCCCGGGCGGCTCGTTCATCTGGCCGAACGCGAACATGATCTTGTCCAGCATATCCTGTTTTTTGAATTCGAAATAAAGCTCGTTTCCTTCCCTGATCCTCTCGCCCGCCCCCGTAAAAACGCAGGCGCCTTCATGCTTGGTGATAACATTATGTATTAATTCCAATATCAGGACCGTCTTACCCAGGCCGGCGCCTCCTATCAATCCCATCTTCGAGCCTTTCACCAGAGGGAAGAGAAGATCGACCATCTTGATCCCCGTTTCCAGTATCTCGGGCCTCTCCCCGGTAAGCCTGTCCGGATTCAAATAGATCTTTGAAATATCTTTTTCCACTACAGAATCGGTCCCGCCTTTTATCGCCCCCTTTTTATCTATTGGGTCGCCTGCGGCGTTGATGATCCTGCCAAACAGGTTATCGCCCACCTTTATCTTTAAGGCGGACCCGGTAGTCTCCACTTTCGAGTTCCTTCGCAGCTTTACTGTCGATTCCAGAGCGATACACCTGGCGATATTGCCTTCCAGGTGCTCGGTAACTTCCAGGTGGATCTCTTTTTCGTCGACGGTCCCGGCTATCAATATATCGTATAACGACGGGAGACTTTCCGCGTCGTCGAATTTCACATCGACGACCGGCCCCTGCGCCGCGATGACTCTGCCATGTTTAACCATAATAACCCTTTGTTTGTTAGCGGGTGAGCGTGTAAGCGAGTGTACGGGTTAAAAACAAAACCCGCTAACCCGTTGACCCGCTAACCCGCTCACACTTTTCTCCGGATAATCTGCGTCGAGAAAAGCTCCCTCGTCCCTTTGTCTATGATCTCATGATACGCGTGAAAGAACTTCAGTTTAAGGTACTTTTCCTTGTCGGTAAGGTCGCGTGTCGACTTCTCGAGATGTATCGCCCTGGCGGCGAACTCGGAGAGTTTGCTTTCCTCGAACACCTCGACCAGCTTATTCAGGAGCGTCTGTTCCGCCAGATACTCTATCATGCCGTCTATCGGGGATTCGACGATTACGTCATCGATGGACGTATCGTCCCTCGTCCCTCGTAACCCGTTCACCCGCTCACCCGCAAACCCGTTCACCCGCTCACCCGCCAACCCGCTCACCCGCACACCCGCAACCCCGCCCACCCGCTCAC
>JBAZNZ010000003.1 GCA_041648975.1 Candidatus Omnitrophota bacterium
GGCGGCCATAATAAGCCGGCCATCAACCAGGACATAGACCTGGTCTTCGATATGTCTAAGATCCATTTTTTTGACAAAGATACGGACAAAACGATCATCTAGACGCTACAGGATGACTCCTCTCTCTAAAAAAGCCGGCTCCGGAATTCTGTCCATAGCACTCTTCATATCCCTGGCATATCTGCTGTCAAGGCTCGCCTCGAACGTAATGCCCGGCGCGCCTCTTAATGTAAATCTCGCCGCTTCCGCAATATCCGCGTTTAATATCGCCATACTATTGTCCTGGCTGGCTTTCGGGATCGCCGGAGGCGCCGTGATGACAGCCCTTTCCTTTATAGCGGTCCTGTGGCTGATGCTGCGGGAAGGCGCTCACTGGTATTCCGTCTATATGCTGACGTTCCTCGCGACCACCTATCTCGGCTATATATGTTCCAGCAAGGGTTTGAATGCCGCCGCATCGCATAAGCTGAAATTGGAAAAACTGGGCGAAGACGTCAACATATTATCTCATGAAACGGCCGAGCGCCGGGACGGTATAAAGGCGCTTGAAGACAGGCTTGAGAGGTACTCTACCCTTGAAAGCGTCGTCGAAAGCCTTAGCACCCTCCTGTCTCTCGACGATATAACCAAAAATATGATCGAAAAGGCTAAGAAGATAATAAACCCCGGCGGCAGGGCCCTTTTATTCCTGGTCGATACAGAAAAACAGGCGCTGAAGCTGGTGGCTTCCGACGGCAGCCTGCCCATACTGACGAAAACGGGCGATACGTTTGATATGTGGGTATTGAGGAGCAGGAAGTCCCTATTGATAGAGGATATAACGAAAGATTTCAGGTTCTCCGCTGATAACGTCGAACGGGCGAAAGGCGTATTCCGCTCTCTCATAGCTGTGCCGCTCATAAGCGAGGACAAGGTCATAGGCCTTTTCAGGATGGACGCCGGGCGCGACCGCGTTTTTAAACAGGATGACCTTCGCCTCCTGGATATAATAGCCAATTTAGGCGCGGTCGTCATACAGAATGCGCTCCTTTACGCTAAGACCCAGGAGTACGCCATAAAAGACGGGCTGACAGGGCTCGCCATCCGCCGTTATTTCCTTGAACGGTTCCAGGAGGAGATGAAGCGGTCGGCCATCAGGAAAGGGAAGCTCTCCATACTGATGCTCGACATAGACTATTTTAAGGACTACAACGATAAGTACGGCCATGCGGCCGGCGACCTTGTCCTGAAACACCTTGCGAAAGTCATAGGGTCTCTGGCGCGGGAGGGCGATATAGTGGCAAGGTACGGCGGAGAGGAGATAGTCGTTCTTCTTTGCGGAAGGAGCAGGAAAGAGGCCGCGACGGAAGCCGAAAATCTCAGGAAGCTGATAAGAAAAGAGCCTCTCACGCTGCGGCGGCATGCGACGAACATAACCGTTTCTATAGGCCTCTCCAGTTATCCGGAGGACGGCATGTCACAGCAGGAGCTTATCGGAAAAGCGGATGAACGCCTTTATAAAGCGAAGGCCGGAGGGAGGGACCGCGTTTGCTCGTCTTGATCAGTATACTGCTCATGTGTCTTGCGCCTCTTAGCTACCTGTGCTCGGACAGGGTTTCGCTTATCCTGGCCGCGTCGTTGTGGCTCTTTCTCTATCCTGTATCCGTATTTCTATTTAAGGCGGACGGCTTAAGCGCGTTCCTTGTTATCCTTGTCTTCAATTGTATGCAGGCATGCGCCCTGTTCTATAAAAAAATAATTGAGGATGACGCTCAGGGGTTGCGCGCGGAATACGCAAATGAAGAAGCCGTGAAAAAAGACCTTCTGGAGAAACTTGACAAACTGGTCGCCCTGGAAGCCTCGATAAAGGATAAGGAGCAGGCCACAGTAAGCTTTTATGAGATAACCAAGAAGATGTCGGAAAAACTTAAATTCAGTGACATATTCGGCGTATTCAGCGCTTACCTGAAAGAGAACTTCCAGTTCAGGCGGTGCGAGCTCCTTATACTTGACCGGGACGCTCCGGCCGCGCGCCTGTATAAGAGATTCAGCGCGCGCCGCGACGGCCGGGAGAACGATTCCGGCGAGGGGTTTGATTACCAGAAGATCATAGAATTCTTTGTAGATAAGCCGGTAGAGATATTCCTGTCGAGGCCGGACGATGAAGAGGTCTTCGCAGCGATAGGAATAAAAGACCCGGAGATAGAGAGCTTTACGGCCTTTCCGCTGTTGTTCGGGAAGAATCCGGTGGCCATATTGACGGTCGAGAATATGCCCAGGTCGGATCTGGCCAGGTTCTTCATACTAGCGACGCAATTTACTCTTGAAATAAAGAAGGTCTTCCTTTATGAGACGGTTGAAAAACTGGCCATGACGGATTCCCTTACGGGTCTCTATGTCCGGCAATATTTTTACGAGAGGGCGACCGAGGAGATGCAGAGATCCGGCAGGTATAAATTCAAATTTGCCTTTATTATGGCCGATATAGATGATTTCAAGCATACCAACGATACTTACGGCCATCTGGTCGGGGACGTCATATTGAAGGAGCTGGGAGACCTGATAAAAGGGAGCGTCAGGGAGATAGACCTGGCCTGCAGGTACGGCGGCGAAGAGTTTGCGCTCGTCCTTCCGGAGACAGGCATAGAAGGGGCGAGGCTTGTGGCCGAGAGGATACGGAAAAAAGTCGCCGAGAAGGTATTCAGGGCGTATGACGAAAAATTGAACATAACGATAAGCATCGGTATAGCGGCTTATCCCGATGATTCCGTCGAGGTGGACGATCTGATAGAAAAAGCCGACGCGGCGCTCTATAGGGCGAAAAGAGCCGGCAAAAATGTTGTATATGAATATAAAAAAGAGTATAATAGTGAGAATTAAATTTTTTCGCCCTATCGGGAAAATTCCCCTCTCGGCGTTGTGCTTCGCGGGGACGCGAAATTTTCCCAGCGTGAAAATTTCGCTCGGAAAATCGCTCGCTCTTTTTGCGCATAGAATAATTATGGCAAAAAACCGTGCCCGCTCGCGATTTTCGACGCCCCGCTTAAGCACGAACGCCTCGGGGGAATCTTCTATGGCTGGGCGAAGAAAATTTACCATGGAAGCAGGTTAAAAGGACAATTCTAACCAGGTTAGAGTCTAAAAGGATTGGCAGAGTGTTCCTAAAAAATAACAATGTGCCGGTTATAGATCATGGTTCACTATCAGCGCGCACTGTTCTGATCGTTGCGCTCTTTTGCCTTTCCCTCGCTATCCAGGCCCCGGATGTATCCGCAGCCGCCTCCAATAAGAACGAATACGATTACAGGGCGATCAGGATCAAAGAGGACCGTGTCCGCGCAGGCAGGATCTACTATGACGCAAAGATGTATGATAAGGCCGTTGAACTGTGGGAAAAGGCGCTGGAGATCGACCCGAATGATAAAAATGTGACAAACCTCCTGAACTCCGCAAAGAAACGATTAGAGACAAAATCAAAGGCCGCCGTTACAAAAGAAGAGGGAGCGCGGCTTAAAGAGCTTGAGGCTAAAAAGATAGAAGACGCCGGGCTTGAACAGGAGAGGCAGCGCCGGGAAGAGCTTGTCCGGAAAGAGGAGGAGCGCAAAGCGAAGCTTGAGCAAGTCCGCCTTGCCGAGGAGAAAAAGCCCCAGGAAGAGCCCTCCGCGCGTGAAGCGCCTCAAGCCGAGAAACCCGAAGAGTTGAAGGCTGAAGAGCCGAAACCCGAGGAGCCGAAGGCCGCTGTAGAAGAAGAGGGCGAGCCGCCGGTCCGCACAGAAGAGCCGGCTCCGGAAGCCGTCATAGAAGAGGATAAGCTTCCGCCCTCCGAACCTGAGCCTGCCGTAACCCCTCCGGTATCCGCAGGGCCGGAATTTGGGGCTAAAGAACCCATCGTCGTCAACGGAGATAGAGTCGAGTACTTCCAGGAAAAACAGGAAGTCGTCGGGACCGGCAATATCTCAATAACATATAAAGACGTAGTTCTCACTTGCGACCGGATAACGGTCCATCTCGATACGAGGGAAGGCGAAGCTTCCGGTAACGTTAAGGTAACCCAAAAAGACGCCTACATGACAGGCGACAGGATATCGTATAATTTCGATACGAGAAAAGGGTCTATCGTCGACGGGTATGTCGACGCCAAGCCGTTCTACGGCAGGGCCCAACAAGTCGATAAGCTCGCCAACAAGGAACAGGTCAATATGGAGAGGGGCTATTTCACGACCTGTAACCTCGATAAACCCCACTATCGCGTCCAGTCCCGGGAAGTGAAGATATATCTGGACGATAAGGTCGTGGCCAAACACATATTGTTATTCGCCGGCAATATACCCGTCCTTTACATGCCTTACTATGTGCAGCCGTTGAATCAGGGGAAGACCCATGTTACGGTCATACCCGGAGAGAGCAAGGAGTGGGGATACTACGCGCTCACTTCGATCAGATATTACCTCGACGATCTCAACCGCGGCGACATCCTTCTGGATTACAGGTCGAAGAAGGGGTTGGGGATGGGTATAAATCACTACTACGATACCAAAAGAGTAGGCAATGGCGCCGTAAAGTTCTATTATACTTATGAAAATTACCTGGTTTACAGAGATATGGGCGAAAAGAGATCTAAATACCGCGTCCAGTTAAGGCATCGTTGGGATATAGAAGAGGATACGGCCGCTTTAGTCGAATTCAATAAATTGAGTGACAGGAATTTCATAAAAGATTACTTCTATAATGAATACGAGGAGCTCGGGGACAGGCCGGACAGCTATATATCTGTTATTACCCAGAAGACGGACTTTTCGACGCAGTTTCTTTTGAGGAAGCGTTTTGACGATTTCAACAGCGTCGTCGAACGCCTGCCGGAATACAGCATAGACATACCGAACAACAGGATAATAAAGGATCTCCCCATATATTATCAGGCGAAAGCCAGCGCCGGGTATCTTAATCAGACGTATGATAATACCGGCACAAGTTCGTGGCAGAAAGACATAGGCTCGGTGAGGGTGGATGTGAATAACCAGCTCTCTTACGCGGCGAGATTTTTCAAGGCTTTGAGCGTGACCCCTTACGGCGGCATAGAGAATACATATTATTCCAGGAACAAGTGGGGAACGACGAACCAGGTAAGGACTGTCTTCAACGCCGGCGTGGACAATTCGATAAAATTTTATAAGATATACGACGTTGAGACCAACGTGCTCGGCCTCGATATTAATAAGCTAAGGCATATAATCACTCCGACGGCAAATTACTATTTTACGCACCAGCCGACGATCTCGCCGGATAATCTTATACAATTCGATGAGATCGACGCGCGCGATAAACAGAACGGGATAAGATTTGCCGTTGAGAACAGGCTCCAGACGAAAAGGCTGGAAGGTGACCAGATGAAATCGGTCGACCTGGCAACGCTGATAATCAGCACCGATTATGCGTTCAGGCTGAAAAAACACAGCCTGGCGACCTATTACGAGAAATTCAAGACCGTAGACCTCGAGCTCGAACTTATCCCTTACAGCTGGGCGTATCTTCTCTCCAAGATGAGCATCAATACCAAAAAGTACGACGTCCAGACCGAGAGCATAGACCTGGTAGTGCATAGAGACGATAAATGGTCCGTCGCTATAGGGCACAGGTATGAGAATGCGGGCACCGGCAGGACTAACCTGGTCACGTTTGACGGGAATTATAAGATAAATGAAAAGTGGAAGTTCCGCGCTTATGGAAGATACAACGCGGAAAAGGCCTCTTTCGAAGAGCAGGAATACACTATCGATAGGGACCTCCACTGCTGGATAGCCGAACTTACCTATAATATAAAGGATATGGGGGACCAGAGTGTCTGGTTCGTCATGAAGCTGAAGGCTTTCCCGGAATATTCAATTGGCCTGAAACGCACATATTCCAGGCCCCGATTTGGTTCGACAGGTGCTCAATAACGGACCTGAACCCGCCTAAATTTAACTTGTTACCAATAATTATATTATGATATAATTTTAACCATATCTATATATTAGACAGGAAGGGGTCAATATGAGATTAGGGATAATCGGTTCCGGGTATGTGGGGCTTGTTACCGGCGCATGCTTGGCCGATCTTGGCAATACGGTAATATGCATGGATAGTGATGAATCCAAGATTAAGCGCTTGCGCAAAGGCGATATCCCTATATATGAACCAGGTTTGGAGGAGATGATCAGGCGGAACAATAAAGAAGGCAGGCTCTCTTTTACGGCGGATCTGAAAGAGACCGTTAAAAAGTCCGATATCATCTTTATCTGCGTGGGCACTCCCCCCAGAGATAATGGTGAGGCGGATCTGAGCTTTGTCGAGAACGTTGCCAGGGATATAGCTTTTTCAATGCCTTCGTACAGGCTTATTGTTGAAAAATCTACCGTGCCGGTCAATACGGGCGAATGGATCGGTCATATAGTGGATGTAGCGAATAAAAAGAATGTGAAATTTGACGTCGCTTCAAACCCGGAATTCTTAAGGGAAGGCTCCGCCATAAATGATTTCATGCATCCGGACAGGATAGTCATTGGGGCCGCCTCGAAGAAGGCCCGCGAAATGCTCTTAGAGCTCTACAAACCTCTCAACGCGCAGATCGTCCTGACGGACATAAAGAGCGCCGAACTGATTAAACACGCCTCAAACTCTTTTCTTGCCGCAAAGATATCTTTTATCAATTCAATAGCCAATATATGCGATAAGGTCGGCGCCGATATATCCGAGGTCGCCAAAGGGATGGGCATGGACAAGAGGATCGGCGAGAAGTTCCTGACAGCCGGGATCGGGTTCGGAGGATTCTGTTTCCCGAAAGACCTGTCCGCCTTCATAAGGATATCGGAAAAGCTCGGGTATGATTTCGGGATATTGAAACAGGTCCAAGTGGTGAATGACCACCAGAAGAAGGTCCTGATGGAGAAGATAGAGGACGCTTTATGGAACCTTGCCGGCAAGACGGTGGGCATATTAGGGCTCTCTTTCAAGCCGGATACCGACGATATAAGGTATGCGCCTTCCCTCGATATAATCGCCTCGCTTCTTAAGGAGAAGGCCCGTGTAAAGGCGTACGATCCTGTTGCCATGGCCAGGATGAAAAAGGTGTTCGGCAAAGACGTGAAATTCTGCAAGGACGCCTATTCTACGGCGGAGGGCAGCGACTGCCTTGTAGTCGTGACCGAATGGAATGAATTCAAGGAACTGGATTTCAATAAGATAAAGAGATTGATGAGGCAGCCGATAATCGTTGACGGAAGGAATATCTACAACCCCGCCGAGATCAAGAAGATGGGGTTTAAATATACAGGGATCGGGCGTAGATAAACGTAGATTAAATAAGGTTGCGTAATGTTACGTAAGGTTAGTGAAGGTTACGTAATGTTATAAAAGTGCAGTAACCTTACGTAACCTTAATTAACTTTCTCTAACATTACGTAACATATTTTGAGGGTTTGGCATTATGATACACGGCGTAAAAGTCAAAAGACTGAAGGTTATCCCCGACGACCGCGGGCGTCTCATGGAGATATTGAGATCCGACGACGGGGCATTTACGAAATTTGGCCAGGTCTATATGACTACAGCCTTCCCCGGGGTCGTCAAGGCATGGCATTACCATAAGAAGCAGGACGACAACTTCACCTGCGTCCAGGGAAAGATGAGGCTCGCCCTTTATGACGCCAGAAAGAAGTCGCCCACCTACAAAGAGGTGAACGAATTTATCATAAGCCTGGATGAGCCGATGCTAGTCACCATACCGAAACTTATTTATCACGGATTCAAATGCGTAAGCGATACGGAGGCTTTTGTCATCAATACCGTTACGAGGGCATATGACCGGGAGAAGCCTGATGAATTCAGACTCGATCCTTATGATAACGATATACCGTATGACTGGAGGAGATAACGTATGGGACTGAAAGGCGTGATACTGGCAGGCGGCCTGGGAAAGCGTTTATATCCTCTGACTAAGATAACGAACAAGCACCTATTGCCTATATACAGCAAACCGATGATATATTACCCTATCCGGACGCTGGTCGCCGCGGGCATAAAAGATATATTGATAGTCACCGGAGGCCAGCACGCCGGTGAATTCTTGAGACTGCTCGGCAACGGCGAGGAATTCGGGCTTAAAGCTATCAATTACACTTACCAGGAAGGCGAAGGCGGCATAGCGGACGCATTGAGGCTCGCCCGCCATTTTGCCGATAACGACAGGATAGTCGTGATGCTCGGCGACAATATAATAGAAAAGGATATAAAGAGGCCTGTGACCGAATTCATGAAGCAGCCGAGAGGCGCGAGGATACTGCTCAAGAAAGTCGAAGACCCCGAAAGGTTCGGCGTAGCGGAGATGAAAGGGCAGAAGATCGTCTCGATAGAGGAGAAGCCCAGGAGGCCTAAATCCGATTACGCCGTAACAGGGATCTATATGTATGACAACAGGGTATTCGATATCATAAAGACTCTAAAGCCATCAGGCAGGGGCGAGCTTGAGATAACCGACGTGAATAATGCATATCTCAAAAAGGGAGAGCTCGCGTACAGCGTACTCGAGGGATGGTGGACCGATTCAGGCACGTTCGATTCGCTCTTAAGGGCGAATAACCTGGTTGCGGGATAATCCTATGAGAAGACTGCTGATCACAGGCGGCGCGGGATTCATCGGCTCCAATTTCATCCGCTATATCCTCGATAAATACAAAGACTATCATATCATCAACCTCGATAAACTCACCTATTGCGGTAATCCGGCAAACCTTAAAGGCATAGCGAAACATAAGAATTATGAATTCGTAAAAGGCGATATAGCCAATCCCAAACTTATGGAGAGGTTGGTTAAGAATTGTGATGTTATCGTGAACTTCGCCGCAGAGACCCATGTCGACAGGTCGATAGACGACGCCGCCGCTTTTATCAAGACCAATGTCTTCGGAACGTACACTCTTCTTGAGGCGGCTAAGAAATTCAAGACAGAGTTATTCATCCAGATCTCCACCGACGAGGTGTACGGCAGTATAGCAAAAGGCTCGTTCAGAGAAGAAGACGCTATGAAGCCTAACAGTCCTTATTCTGCGACCAAGGCGTCCGGGGATCTCCTCGCCAGGTCGTATTATACGACATTCGGCGTGCCGGTAATAGTGACGCGCAGCTCCAACAACTTCGGTCCGTACCAGTATCCTGAAAAGGTCATACCGCTTTTCATTACCAATGCGCTGGAGGACAAAAAAGTCCCTCTTTACGCGGACGGCATGAATGTAAGGGACTGGCTATTTGTAGAGGATAACTGTGAAGGCATCGATATCGTCATGCATAAGGGCCATCCTGGCCAGGCCTATAATATCGGAGCGGGAGCCGAGATCACTAACCTGGAACTCACGCATATTATCCTGGATATCCTCTGCAAGGACAGGAGCCTCATCAAATTTGTAAAGGACAGGCCCGGGCACGATAAGAGGTATTCTCTAGACATAACGAAGATGAAAGACCTCGGTTGGTATCCCAGGCATGATTTCAGGTCCGCTCTTGAATTGGCCGTGGGATGGTATAAGAAGAATGTCAGCTGGTGGAAGCGATTGGTTAAATGCAGAAAAAACATCAAATACTGATAACCGGCTCAAGCGGGATGCTCGGGATCGATCTTTCACAGGAATTGGGCGGGGGCTGTGAGGTGGTGGGAGCGGATATAGTCCACAGTCCACAGTCCATAGTCCATAGTTTTAAGGAATGCGACATAACGGACGAAAAGGTTGTTCTCGATGTTGTTACGGAAGTAAGGCCTGATATTGTCATCCATACTGCCGCAATGACGGATGTAGACGAATGTGAAACCAATAAAGATAAAGCTTATAAAATAAATTCCGAGGGGACTTGGAATGTGGCGCTCGGATGTAAAAAGATTAACGCATCGCTCATTTACATAAGCACCGATTTTGTGTTTGATGGGAAGAAGAAGGAGCCTTACAAAGAGTCGGATAAAGTCAGCCCATTGAGTGTTTACGGTGATTCGAAGCTTAAAGGCGAAGAGGCCGTGAAAAAGGCTATAAAGAGGTATTTTATCGTCCGAACGAGCTGGCTTTACGGAGGGCATGGCAAGAATTTTGTGGATACCATTCTCTTGAAAGCGAAAGCCGGGCAAACGTTGAAAGTGGTCGATGACCAGTCCGGATCGCCTACATATACGAAAGACCTGGCTAAGGCGCTGCATGCGCTGTTGGACAAGATGTTCACTGGTAGCGGATTAGAAATTGCGGATTATGGAACATATCACGTGTCAAATTCCGGCAGCGTCTCCTGGTGCGATTACGCGAAAGAGATAATAAGGTCAGCCGGTTTGAAGATAAAAGTGGCGCCGATCTCTTCGGAAGAATTAGACAGGCCGGCGAAAAGGCCGGCTATGTCTGTGCTGGATAATTCAAAGTTCAGGGTGTTTACGGATTACCGGATGCGTGGATGGAAGGAAGCGTTAAGGGACTATATGACTGCAAATGTTACGTAAGGGTAGAGAAGGTTAATTAAGGTTACGTAAGGTTGATTTTTGTAACTTTACGTAACCTTCACTAACTTTCGTAACATTACGTAACCTAAATGGAGATAGAGTATGTTCAAGGGACTTGAGAAGAAGATTCTAAGCAAAAAGGCGAAGATAGGCATAATAGGGCTCGGTTATGTAGGACTGCCGCTTGCCGTCGTCTTCGCTAAAGGCGGATTTGAGACATACGGTATAGATATAGATAAGAAGAGGGTGGACAGGCTGAAGAGGGGCGAGTCGTACATATTGGACGTGCCGGCCTCAGATGTCGCAAAGGCCCAGAAGAGCGGCAAGCTGACCGCGACCGCGGACTTCAGTGTCATTAAAAAGCTGGACGCCGTTATAATATGCGTCCCTACTCCGCTCAATAAGACGAAAGAGCCGGACGTCTCATACATAGTGTCGGCCGTCGAGAACATAAAACGCCATATGAAACGCGGCCAGATAGTCGTGCTGGAATCTACGACATATCCGGGCACTACCGAGGAGGTCATGCTGCCTGTCCTGGAGTCGAAAGACTTTAAGGAAGGAAAGGATTTTTATCTGGCGTTCTCGCCGGAAAGGATAGACCCGGGCAACGCCAAATATAAGACCGAGAATACCCCTAAGATAATCGGCGGCATATCCGAAGAATCTACGCGAATAACGAAGATATTGTATGAACAGGTGATAGAGACGATCATCCCTGTGTCGTCCTGCAAAGTTGCGGAGATGGTGAAACTGCTGGAGAACACGTTCAGGATAGTGAACATAGGAATGGTGAACGAGTTGATGCTCATGTGCGATAAGCTGGGAATCGATGTATGGGAGGTAATCGAGGCGGCCAGGACAAAGCCTTACGGTTTTATGCCCTTCTATCCCGGACCCGGCGTCGGCGGCCATTGTATTCCCGTGGATCCGATATATCTATCGTGGAAAGCCAGGGGGCATGGTTTTGAAGCCAGGTTCATAGACCTGGCGTCCCACGTGAATTCACTTATGCCGCATTATGTGATCGAAAAGGTAACAAGCGGGCTTAACGACCATAAAAAGGCGCTTAAAGGATCAAACGTTTTCGTGATGGGAGTTACCTATAAGAAAGACATAAAGGACCTTCGAGAGTCGCCGGCGCTGGAGATCATACATATTTTACAGCAGAAAGGCGCGAACGTTTCATATTACGATCCCTATCTTCCGTATTTGAAGATGGACGATATGGATCTGAAGTGCGTTAAATTCGATAAGCATACGTTTGAGAACGCGGATTGTGTCGTCATAATCACAGACCATTCGAGCGTGGATTACAAATTTATGCTTAAGCACTCGAGGCTCGTGGTAGACACGAGGAACGTATTGAAAAACATGAAAGACAGGACCAAGATAGTGAGGTTATGATGGCGCGTTACCTGGTTACCGGCGGAGCCGGATTCATAGGATCGAATATAGTAGAAGAGCTTGTCAGGCGCAAGGCGAAGGTAAGGGTGCTCGACAGTTTCATCACCGGGAAGATGGAGAATATAAAACCTTTTATGGGCAGGATAGAGCTCGTAAAAGGTGATATACGGGATAAGAGGGCGCTTGGCAAAGCTCTTAAAAGCATAGATTTTGTAATCCATCAGGCGGCTCTTCGCTCAGTCCCTAAATCGGTTGACGATCCGTTCACGACTAATGACATAAACGTATTCGGCACGCTCAACCTGCTCATGGCCGCGAAGAAGGCGAAGGTGAAGAGGGTCGTCTACGCTTCCTCAAGCTCGGTTTATGGGGACGCTAAGACTTTTCCACAGAGAGAGTCGGACCTTACGTCGCCGATCTCTCCTTACGGCGTATCGAAACTGGCGGCTGAGAACTACTGCATCACTTTTGCTAAGACGTTCGGGCTGGAGACCGTATCGCTCAGGTATTTTAACGTATTCGGCCCACGCCAGAATCCGGAGTCGAAGTATTCAGCCGTCATACCGATGTTCATATTCCAGATGATGAAAGGGAAGCCTCCGGTAGTCGAGTGGGACGGCAAGCAGGCCAGGGACTTTACGTATGTGGCAAATGTAGTCGAAGCGAATTTAAGGGCCTGCGTTACGCCCGGTATATCCGGAGAGGTATTTAATGTGGCATGCGGTACGAGCATTTCAGTTAACGAGATTGTGAATGAGCTGAATGAGATCCTCGGCACGGATATTAAAGCTATCCGCGCGCCCAAGAGAAGGGGAGATGTCCGGACTACATATGCGGACATATCTAAGATGAAGAGCTTGCTGCGGCCGAAAAAGATAGTGCCTTTCAGCGAAGGCCTGCGTCTTACCATCGACTGGTTTCTGAGGTCGAAAAGGACAGGGTAACTATGTCACATATCCTTAAAAGATCTCTGGTTGTATTTTCCTTCCTGCTGGTGGTCTTGCTGGGATTTTTTTCGTCATCCCCGTATTTCAAGTCGCGCCTGGGCGGGGCGGTGAAACAGGTCGAAGAGATGGCGTACGATTACCATTTTAAGAAATTAGAGATATATCCGTCGGCTAGACTTTTTTTTATTCTTCCCGAAGGAGCGTACTCTACGTTTTACAGGACCAGGTTCACGGACGGCATGGCATACCAGGTATTGTCGAACGTCTTCATAAACTCGTTCTTCCAACCTCTATTCCTGTGTATTTTTACCCCGCAGGTAGTCCTGCATTACCTGCTCCTGCCGTTTTTCTTATACGGCTCGATAAGGTATTTCAAGAAGGTCCCGCTCCTGATAATATTTTTTATCGTGTCTATGTTTGGTTTGTGTGTAAAGAATGCGGTGGTAGAAACCCTGGTGAGGCACAGGATGGTATGCGACTTAATATACATATCGATCGGTATAGCTGGTTTGACAGACTCGATTACAAGAAAGTTATTCTGATAGCTTTCCTGCTGCGGGTCATATTCGCTTCCGTATATGATATAGGCGTATCTGTTACGGGCAGGGATATCCTTCTGCCGGACGGCAGGTTCTATTCGGCGATGGGCCGGTATATACAGATTTTGTTGAACGGCAACAGCGCGTTCCGGATCACCGATGCCATGGCGCCGCAGGACACACATAGCCGGGAACTTCTTGCCGCAACGATAGCAAGGACCAAGGGAGGCCTTCCTGTCGTGGATAACGAGACAGGAGCTTTTCTTTATGTCGTAGGCGCCATATATTTCCTGTTCGGGTATTTCCCGATCTTTGTGAGGATTTTTAATATCATCCTCAGCATCTCCTGCGTCTTTTTCATCTTCAGGATAGCGGCCAGGCATTTCGGCGAAACGCCGGCGAAGATATTTCTTATTATAGGGCTGTTCCTGCCCACGCAATTAGTTTATTCTATTACGCTTTCCAAGGACTTCACCAGGATGTTCCTTGTCTGTTTTGTTCTATGGATCATTTACGGAGGTGTGAGATGGAAAAGAGTATAAAGAGGCTCATAATATTCCTTCTTGTATATCTTGTGCTTTTCTGGATAGGATTCAGGTCGGGCGAGATATATAACCGGATGAAGAACAAGGTCGCGATCGAAAGGGTAATAATACCGCAGTCCCCCAGATATTACTACATCGTAGAAAATAGTACGGGAAACTGGGGCAGTACCGTTACGTTTTCAAGAGTCGGTGAGGACGATACCATACTGCAGTTTTTCTTCAATGAAAAGCTCAGGCCTCTTCTCAAACTGCGCGACCTGAAAATATATAAAAATGACGGTGAAAGGATATATTAAATGAAAAGAGCAAAAAGCGTTCTTATCACCGGAGGGGCAGGTTTTATAGGATCGCATCTTTGTGAACGTTACATACGCAAAGGGTGTAGAGTCATATGCATGGACAACCTGATAACCGGCGGCATGGAGAACATCTCCCACCTTCTGCGTGATAAAAACTGCAGATTTATAAAACATAACGTTACCAAATATATCGATGTGAAGGGCCCGGTCGATTATATACTGCATTTTGCGTCTCCCGCGAGCCCGGTCGATTACATAAAATATCCGATACAAACGCTGAAAGTCGGCTCTCTGGGTACGCATAATGCGCTCGGTCTTGCCAAAGCAAAAGGAGCCAAATTCCTTTTGGCGTCCACAAGCGAGATATATGGGGACCCTATGGTAAATCCTCAGCCCGAGACTTACTGGGGGCACGTGAACACCATCGGCCCGAGAGGCGTCTATGACGAGGCTAAGAGATTCGCGGAGGCTATAACTATGGCCTATCACAGGATACATAGAGTCGATACCAAGATAGTTCGTATATTTAATACATTCGGCGAAAGGATGAGGAAAGAAGACGGAAGGGTTATACCGAATTTCATAACACAGGCTATTAATAATAAGCCTATCACTGTATACGGCGCAGGTTTGCAGACCAGGAGCTTCTGCTATATTTCAGACCTGACAGAGGGTATTTGCAAACTCATGGTGTCGTCTATGCATGACCCTGTTAATATAGGAAATCCCCGTGAAATGACTCTCTTGGAACTTGCGCGTATAGTTATAAAGATTACCGGAAGCAAAAGCAGGATGGTATTCAGAACATTACCCGTCGACGATCCGAAGGTCAGGTGCCCGGATATAAGGAAGGCCCGCCGGCTATTGAGATGGCAGCCGAAGGTAAGCATCGAAGAGGGCCTTGGCAGGACCATTGAGTTCTTTAAGTCGAAGACATGCTAAGACATGTATGAAAAAAATTCTTCTCATAAATCCTCCGTATTTTTACCAGATATTTTCCGGATCCATGGTCAGGGCGATGGTGAGCCCCGGCATAATGCCTCTGGGGTTGGCCTGTGTCGCAGCTTCTCTCAGGGAAATCTCCTTCAGGGTTGAGATACTGGACCTTAATCTCGTTAAAGACCCCGAAGCAACCTTGAGATCCAAGATCAATTCATTTAAACCGGATATTGCGGGTGTTACTTTCACAACACCTTTGTCCGGTATAGCGAAAATTTTGGCCGGAATAATAAAAGACGCGGACCCGGGTATAATAACGGTCTGCGGCGGGCCCCACGTATCGATACTGCCGGAAGAGACGCTGAAAGATTCGAAGTTTGACGTAGCCGTCTTGAGAGAAGGGGATCTTTCGTTGAAAGAGATAGCCCTGGATGTTCCATTAAGCCGGATAGACGGAGTAGCCTATAAGGCGCAGGGCGGTATAATGGTAAATCAACCGAAATCATATATAGAAAACCTTGATAAGCTTCCCTATGCCGGCGTGGACCTGTTCGATTCCGGTAAGTATACCTATCCAAGGGTTACCGCAAGGAGAAATCCCGTGGCCTCTCTCGAGACGAGCAGGGGATGTTTTTCGAGATGCTCCTACTGTAATAAATCCATTTTCGGACACAAGTTTCGGGCGAAGAGCGCGGGAAGGGTCGTCGATGAGGCTGAATTCATCCTGAAATCCGGATACAGGGAAATACACATTATAGACGACGGTTTTACGACCGACATGGAAAGGGCTTTTGCGATATGCAGCGAAGTGAAGAAGCGAGGCCTTAACTTCCCATGGTATGTACGCGGCGGCGTAAGGGTAGACAGGGTATCGAGGGATCTTCTGCGCGAGATGAAGAGCGCCGGATGTTACAGGGTGCCTTACGGGATAGAATCCGGCGATCAGTCTGTTCTTGATAATATAAGGAAAGGGATAACGCTTCAGCAGGTTGACAATGCCGTAAAATGGGCGAAAGAAGCGGGGATGATAGTAGACGGTTATTTTATGATAGGCCTCCCGGGAGAGACGGTCGCATCGGTGGAAAAGTCGATTGCCTTTGCCCGCAGCCTGGACCTGGATTACGCCAAATTCTCCATAACCGTTCCTCTCCCCGGGACGGAAATGTTTGAAAAACTGAAGAGGGACGGAAGGCTCCTGACCGAGGATTGGACCAAGTATAATTTCGCGCAGTCCCCGAGGTGCATATATAAGCATGAGAATATCAGCTGGAGCGACCTTGAGATGTACTATAACCGCGCTCATAATAACTTCTATTTCAGGCCGGGTTATATACTAAGGCGCTTTATCGCCGGTGTGAAGAACGGCGAACTTCTCGCGTATATTAAAGCATTCTTCGATTTCGCGGGTAGTATTGTCGTAAACTTTAGGAGGACGCATGGATAGATCCTTGAGCGTGATAGTTCCGGTGTTTAATGAAGAGGGCGGTATAAAGGCCGTTTTGGATTCCCTCATTTCGGAACTTGGGAATATAAAAATCCCGTATGAGATAATAGTTGTGGACGACGGTTCGGCGGACTCTACGGCCGAGATACTGAAGAGCTACAAAGACAGGGTCGGGATCATACGTCATCCGGAGAACATGGGTTACGGGCGGTCCATTAAGGACGGCATTCTCAAGGCGAAATATCCGTATATAGCAATGCTTGACGGCGACGGTTCCTATCCCGTCGGAAGCATAGGCGATCTCTTCCGTAATATGGGCGAATATGACATGGTGGTGGGAGCGAGGACGGGAGATAATTATAAAGGCGCGCTCTTGAAGTATCCGGCCAGGCTCGTTTTTTTATGGCTGAGCGAATTCGCGTGCGGCAGGCGCATCCCGGACGTCAATTCCGGGTTCAGGATCTTTAAGAAAGAGGTTGTGATGAAATACTTTAATACGTTATGCCTGGGGTTTTCGTTCACCACGACCATCACTCTGGCCATGTCGCTGGGAGGGTATTTCATAAAATATATGCCGATCGAATACCACAAACGCAAGGGCGCTTCGAAGGTAAGGTATTTCAGAGATACCTTAAGGTCGCTCCAGATAATAGTGGAGACGATACTCTATTATAACCCTATAAAGATATTCATACTTTTATGCGGTTTCCTGTGGGCCGTTATGGTCATAGCAGTCGTTGCGTGCGCGTTTTTGGGACTGGATTTTCTCACACTCCTGGCAATAGAATCATTCCTTGCGTCGTTTATAGTATTTGGTCTCGGCCTGATAGCGGATCTTATGAGAAAGATTGATCTTAAGAATTCCGATACCGAATAAAATATAAGAGAGAGATATGTCCTGGAAAAGAGCCCTGCCTATTTTCCTCATTGGCTATATCGCGGCTAATTTAGTTTATGCTTCGCAAAAGACGGTTCTTGTAGATCCCGATGGCGCGTCGCGCGGAATGTTTGCGGTAATGGCCAAAGAGATCACACAGGATATCGCCTCGTCGAGATCTTTCTCCGCAGCCCGGATACTGCGGATAGTCAAAAAATATAATGCGCATTACCAGGTAGGCCCCGAACCGCTTTTTGTATGGACGCCGCTCCAATTATCCTACCTGTACCCATTAAGCTTTATTCCTCTTGATCACGAATTTGTCTTTGCCCTCACGAATCTTGCTTTTCTCATACTCCTGGCTGTATTCATATATAAATTGGCTTATCTGACATTCGAGAATGAGGGATACGCGTTAATATCAAGCATATTATTTTTACTGCATCCCATTGTTTTCGATACCGCCATATCCTTGAGGCGGGGAATGGGGGAGACGGCTTTTCTTACAGCCGCAAGCTACTGTTTTGTCGTGTTTTTGAAGACCCGCAGCATAAGAGCGTTCCTCGATTCACTTATCATAGCGCTTATCGGCTTCTTTTACAGAGAAACAATGCTTCTTCCCGTCGTTGCCATTTGTGCGCTCGGAGTTTTCGTTATATCCCGCAATATACCATGGCCCGAGTATGCTAAAGGCTTTCTACGCTACCGCGGCAGGTTATCGGTGATCGCGGTATTATGCCTTATTCTTTTTTTATACCTGTCCTCTGAGATATATATGACTAAAAAAGGCGTAGGAACCCTTTTAACGAAGGGAAAAGAATATAACAGCCAGCGCGTGAAGAATGTGGCCGTTAAAGGTCTCGTTACCATGGACGATTATTTTAAAGTGGAGTCTGTATACGCGCCGCTTAGATTTGACAGGAACCTGTTTGAAAAGATGGAGCAGACGCAACCGGAGTTTTACTCAAAGATTCGGCTCATAGAATCACGGTTTGGCATCCCGCACTATAAAAAATCATTTTTTATCGCAAGCACCATCTTTTATCAATGGTATCTTCTGCCTTTTTTCATTATAGGGATCATCGCGGCCCGCAAAGCCGCTAAGATACGATATGCGTCCGGCTTTATCCTGTTCTCCGCGCTCCTTTACTTCGCGGCGCTCTCGCTGACAGGCACTATACCCGATTTCAGCCTTCCTATGATACCCGCTGTCATGATATTTTGTACTTTAGGGATATTCGAAGTCGCCGGTAACCTGAATAAGTATTTAAAGGCCGCTTTATTTTGCGGGCTTTTTTTCATAATTACAATAAGCGGTTTATATGCGTTGCAAAATATCCAACTTCACCAAAGGATGCATGTAAGGTCTTCGCTGGTCATAAGCGACATATTAAAAGATAACAGCGGAGGCGCTCCTTTTACATTAATGGTGGACAGCTATGTCGCTCCGGAATACGGCCTTCGCGCTGTTCAAATGGATAAAGCAGGCGTGATGTATCTATTACCGGTTTCCGCTTTCACATTGAAGAAAGATAGATTGGCGGATTGCATGAAAAGGAAAGGGCTTAATCGGAGGTCGGGCTTTCTGGGCGATATATCCTGCCCTGGAATAGAATATATCGCGGCATTTTCCGAAAAACAATATGACTATTACAATTCGATAATATCGCCGGCAAAGATGCCTTTCAATATAGATATGGTAATAAGCGAGCCTAGCGCCGCCACGAAAACATATATATATAAGAGGAATGATGATTACGACATTATTTAAATCGTTTAATATAAAATAAACACTCCCGCTTTATAATGCATCGCAATATCCCTATCTAATTGATAACAAACAAGTTATATAAATAGCTAATGGTCAGTACATTCTATTTTGATATTGACATATTACTGATAAAATGCTATTATTCCCATTGTAATCTGACACTAATATCGCAAAAAAAAGGAGATCGAGCGTGAAGACACCGTTATTGGACTTAAGGGCTCAATACAAACAGATAAAGTCAGACGTAGACAAAGCCATCCGTAAGGTTATCGACAACCAGAATTTTGTATTGGGCGAGGATGTAAAGAAGCTTGAAGTCGAAATTGCGTCATATTGCAACGTAAGATACGCTGTCGGGGTGGCTTCAGGCACGGACGCCCTGATATTATCGCTTAAGGCCCTCGGGATAAGGGAAGGAGATGAAGTCATCACGTCTCCTTTTACTTTTTTTGCGACTGCGGAGGCGGTCTCGATCGTCGGCGCGAAGCCGGTATTCGTTGATATCGATCCAAAGACTTTTAATATAGACCCGTCCCTCATCGAAAAGAAGATCAACAGAAATACAAAAGCGATAATACCGGTCCATTTATACGGCCAGTGCGCGGATATGGACCCAATAGTAACAGTGGCTAAGAAAAATGGGCTTAAGATAATAGAGGACTGCGCCCAGGCCGTAGGGGCCAAGTATAACGGCATAAAGGCCGGCTCGATGGGAGACGCGGGAGCTTTAAGCTTTTTCCCGAGCAAGAATCTCGGGGCCTTCGGTGACGGAGGAATGGTGATCACTAACGATGAAAAGATCGCCGAAAAGATAAAGATGCTGCGCGTCCATGGCAGCGCAGCCAGATACATCCATTCCGAAATAGGAATGAATTCCAGGCTGGATAATCTTCAGGCTGCAGTCCTAAGAGTAAAACTTAAACGTCTCGATAAATGGCTCGATATGCGGCGGCAGAAAGCTCGTTACTACAACGAACGCCTTAAGGGTTTACCTCTGACTACGCCCCATGTTCCCTCGTATAATATACATACCTACCATCTATATGTCCTGAGGGTCAAGTCCGACCTTCAAAGACTTATGACCTTTCTGACGGATTCAGGCATTGAGACCAGGACCTACTATCCAGTACCTCTTCATCTGCAGGAATGCTATAAGCACCTCGGGTATAAGGAAGGCGATCTTGTCCATGCCGAGTCGGCCGCGCGGCAGACATTCTCTATTGCCGTCTATCCTGAGATGAAGAGACAGGCAGCGGATCATGTGATAAATAAGATCAAGGCGTTTTTTGGAAAGTAGCCGATATGTGCGGAATAGTTGGAGCCTTCAATCTAAATAACCGGCCTGTTGACCATGCCAGCATTGAAAAGATGGGCAGGGTCCTTTCTCACAGGGGGCCCGACGACGAAGGCTCGTTTTTTGACGGCAATATAGGCCTGGCACACCGTAGGCTTTCTATCATCGACCTATCCAGCGATGGCCATCAGCCTATGCATAATGAAGATAACACCTTGTGCATAGTACATAACGGCGAGATCTACAACTATCTGGAGCTCATGGCCGAGCTCAAATCCCTCGGGCATCTATTCAGGTCCCATTCGGATACGGAAGTCATAATCCACGCATATGAAGAATGGGGAGCCGGTTGTCCGGGCAAATTCAACGGGATGTGGTCGTTTGCCATATGGGACAGGGGCTGTAAGACTCTTTTCTGCAGCCGCGATAGGTTCGGGGTAAAGCCGTTCTATTATTTTATGGATAAGGACAAATTCGTCTTTGCTTCGGAGATCAAGGCCGTCCTGGAGTATGACGGTGTCCCTAAAGCCCCCGACAATGACGCCATATACCGGTATCTCGCCAAAGGCTACGGATATATGGATACCGACGAAAATACCTTCTTCTCACGCATTAAACAGCTTAAGAGCGGTCATTGCCTGTCGGTATCAGCGGACAATTTTGAATGCAGGAGATACTGGAATATAGATTTTGAAAATAAAGACCACGCCATAGATTTTGGACGCGCTAAAGAAAAATTTTCATTTCTGCTGGATGATTCGGTGAAATTAAGGCTGAGAAGCGATGTCCCTGTTGGCATATCCCTGAGCGGCGGGATAGATTCGTCGTCGCTTGCTGTAGTAATGTCCGGGATGCTGGATAAGAAGATAGAGAGCTTCTCGGCATGCTTTGATATGGAAGGATTTGACGAGCGCTCCTATATCAACGAAACGCTAAAGGATAAGAAGATAGTTCCAAACTTTGTCTTTCCTGAAGCGAAATCGCTTATGAGTGAATTCGAGAAGATGGTATGGCATCAGGACGAACCGTACAGCGGGGCCAGCGTTTATTCGCAGTGGCGGGTTATGGAAGAGGCTCATAAAAAAGGGATAAAGGTGCTCTTGACCGGCCAGGGAGGGGACGAGACCCTGGGAGGTTACTACAAATATTATCCTTATTACCTGGCTGACCTGTTCGCGTCGTTCAGATGGCCGTATTTTTCCATGGAGCTGAAGACCCTAAGCTCGGTTGCCGGCTATTCACTATCGAGCGCTTTTTTCTCAACGATGAAAGTGATGGGTTCCAAGTGGTGCCCCGCATGGATCAAGGAAGGTATAAACGGGGGTTTTGATCGCCGTCCGTTATTCCTCGACAGGGATTTCCCGGGCGCAGATCCGGTCAATAAGAAAGACCGCAGACGGGCCGGTTTCGGATCCTTCACAGACACGGAATTGTATAATTCTCTGGTAGTGTCGCCGCTCCCGTCACTCCTGCACATAGACGACAGGAACAGCATGGCCCATTCGGTAGAATCACGCACGCCGTTCCTGGATTACAGGCTTGTAGAATTTCTCTTTTCGCTGCCGTACGACATGAAGATATCCAATGGCTATACGAAATACATATTGCGCGAGACGTTAAAGGGCCGCTTGCCGGAGAGCATAAGGACTCGGCGCGACAAGATGGGTTTCGTCACGCCTACCGGCGTCTGGTTCAGGCGCGAGCTTAAAGACGATATATTGGAGATATTCAATTCCTCCGATTTCAAAAAGAGAGGAATATTCGATAAGAAAGGCGTGGACGAAGCGCTCTACGCGCATTTTTCCGGAAAGAGGGACTTGTCATTTACTATATGGAGTTGGATTAACCTGGAGCTTTGGTTCAGGCGATTTTTTAACTAAAGGCAGGACATGAATAGCATGAAAGACGTTCTAAATGTATTCCGCGCAAATTATTCTTTCCGTCAAAAGATGAACTATCTGAAATACCGTTTTTCCGCGAAAGAGGAGACCCTGGGCTACGAACCGATAGTGATTTCTGTCGTAGCTACGGGACGCTGCACCCTTTCCTGCGACATGTGCCCTACGCACTCGAAGAAAATGCCTAAAGACTACCCGCATATTCAGAGTCCTTCGAAAGATATTTCATTCGAGGATTTTAAGCGAGCGGTGGACGCGCTCCCCAGGGCTTTACATGTCCATATAATAGGCTCCGGCGAGCCGCTTTTGAACAGGGACTTTTTCAGGATAGCCGAATATGCGGCCGTTAAAAAGCGCATGAAGGTAAAGACATTCTCAAACGGCACTACGATAGAGAAGAACATCGATAACATTATCAACTCGCCGCTTGACGGTATTACCATAAGCCTCAACGGCCATTCTCCAGAGGAATTCAGCCGAATGACGGGATGCCCCAAAGAGACATATTCCAGGATATATGACGCTACGGCCAGGCTAATAAAGGCGCGCGATAGTTCAGGCTCGAAGGTCAAGGTCAAGCTCTCATTCATAATAGACAGGGTAAATTATGTGAATATGCCGTTGATGATAGAAACAGGCGAGCGCCTCGGCGCGGATTCGATATTTTTCTGTAACTTTCTTCCGGCCCCTTACAAGGGGTTTACTGCGGACGAGCGCATGATATTTACCTATGATTTGAGAGAAATCGATTTTATGAGGGGCGTCTATTCGCGGCTGGATCCGGTCATGAAAAAAAAGATCAGTCTTCCCGACGCGATCGATCCTGGCAGGACCAAGAACGGCTGTAATACATATTTTACGCAGATACGCATTGACGGTGAAGGAAGGGCGTCGAGCTGCTCTATAATGCTCTTGAATATGAAAGGTAGCGGCCGCGTATGGGATTACGGCGTGTGGAACAACGCGTTCTTCAGAAATATGCGGAAGACCTTCCTCTCGGACAGCGCCGGGCTGCTCCCCGAGCCATGCCGCGTATGCCCTGAAAATAAAGGCGTTATTTTAAGGTAAAAATATTTATGAGAATACTTTTTATAGATCCATTGGGCGATGAGGAATCGACCGGCCTGAATATAGGGATAGCGTATTGCGCGGTGAGCCTGATTGAGAGAGGCCATACGGTCAGCATCCTGGATATGGTGAATCTGCGGCAGCATGACCCGTTCGAACGCATAGAGGCGGCTGTGAAAAGCCTGGATCCCCATATTGTAGGGATCTCGATAACTAACATGAGTTTTAACAACTCCAGGTCCTGTATAAAAGATATGAAGCGTTATTTTAAAGGCAAGATATTGCTGGGGGGGCCTGAGATAACGGTGCTGGGCTCCAGGTCGCTGGAGATGATGCCGGAGGCGGATATGGCGGTTATCGGCGAGGGAGAGAGAACTCTTCCTGAGCTGTTAAGCGCTCTCGAAGGAGAAAAGGACCTGTCGTCCGTCCAAGGGCTGGTTTGGCGCAGTCTCGGCAGGATAACGGCCAATCCTCCGCGCCCTTTTATCATGGATCTGGATTCAGTTTCTTTCCCGCAGTATGCCGCCTTCGGCGTAGATGCCATGGACGTTTATCCTATTATAACAAGCCGCGGCTGCCCCTATGGGTGCATATTCTGTTTTTCGCATCTTGGCAAGAAATGGAGGCCCAGGACCCCGGAGAACATCTTAAAAGAGATAAAAACGGCTAAAGAAGTTTATCGCGCAAAAATGTTCCATGTAACCGACGCCTCATTTAACGTAGACATAAACCGGGTGGAGAGGTTCTGCGACCTGCTGATAGAAAATAAGATCGACATGCCCTGGGTTATACAGGGGTTCAGGGCGGACAGGGTAACTGAAAAAATGGTAAAGCGGCTTCATGACGCGCGCTGCAGGCGCATATGGGTGGGTATAGAGACGCTCGAGCAGGATGTATTCAAAAATATCAATAAAGGGGAAACGATAGACCAGATAAAAAATAGCATTGCGCTGATGAAGAAGTACGATATGGAGATCTTTGGATACATGTTGATGGGTTTACCGGGAGATACATTCAAGAAAACTTTATGGTCATTTGAAAATGCCCGAAAGCTCGATCTGGATGTCCTGGCATACTCGTCATGCGTCCCTTTTACCGGGACAGCCATGGAGAAATGGGTGAAGGCGAATGCTGTCAGCCTGGAGGATTCGTATAACATATCCTCGATAGGAACGCGGTATGACCGTATCGCGTTCGAGACGAACGAATTCTCCGCGAAGGAGAGGGTGCGTGCGCGGATGATCTTAAATGTAAAGAGCGGCAGCTATAATGAGCCGGGCCTGCATCCCGTTATTTTCAAGATAAAAAAATGGATATTGATATTGAGATACGATCTTGCCAATATATCGAAGCGCCTGAAGCAGTCGATCGTATACAGACATCGGTATAAAAAGAGCGTTGATAATATCAATCTTAAGAGGGGGATTTATTTCTCGCGGCTGCCCGACGGGACGTGGGGAGCGAAAAAAGGCGGATGCGAGCGGAAGGCGCAGGGTAAAAGAATATTTCTGGACCTTAAGCGCCTTGTCGCGCATGAAGTGGACTAGAGCATGGGATCACGAAAACGGAAAGCGCTTCTCATATCTTACGCATGGCCGCCGATGGAAGGCATCGGCCTTTTGCGGGTGTTGAAGTTCGCTCAATACCTGCCGCTGTACGGATGGGAGGCGTCCATATTAACCGTAAAAACAGCGGCGGACAGCTCATCGTGCGACGAGGGCTTTGTTCAAGCCGGCACAAAAGTTTTCAGGTCTGAATACAGGGATCGCGCGGAAGATATCAGGCGGATTTTCAGGATTACTAAGAAGAGCGGCCTCGCGCATAGCGGCAGTTCTAATCGGGATCCGGAAAAAAAGAGGAGAAAAAATACTGTTCCGTCTTTTATGCGGGAACTCATAACGATGCCGGACGGCCAGATAGGGTGGTATCCTTTTGCCGTTCAATTGGGGATGGAAGTCCTGCAGAAGAATAGGTTTGATATCGTTTTCAGCACATCGCCTCCCGAGACCGCCCATCTGATTGCCCGAAAGATGAAAAAAGAATATGGTATCCCGTGGGTCGCCGATCTAAGGGACCTTTGGGCAGACGACCATTTTAGGCCCAGAACTATATTTAAAAAGGTAATGTTAAAATTCATAGAAAGGAATACGTTGAGAGACGCCGATGCCGTGGTAACGGTATCGGAGCCATGGGCCCGGACGCTGCGGACTTCGTTGGGCAAAAGCTGCCCCGATGTTAAGGTGATAACAAACGCTTTTGACGACAATGATTTCGCTTCCATGCGGTACGGCAGAAATAAGAAATTCACCATAAGCTATACCGGGAAATTGCACAGGGAGTATCAGAGGGTAGATCCTTTTTTCAAAGCGCTCAGGGATCTTATAGCGGAAGGCCGCATAGACAGGAACAAAATATTTGTAGATTTTTTTATAATGGGTTATGACAAGCCGGATATAACGGCTATCGCAAAGATGTACGGGCTCAGCGACGTGGTAAGAGAGTCCGCAAAAGTCAGCTATTCCGAGTCCCTTAAGATACAGAAGGCGTCCGATGCCCTGCTTTTAATACAATGGATCGGTAAGGGCGGCGAAGGGTGCCATACCGCGAAGCTGTATGATTACCTGGGAGCGAGGAGGCCTGTGATTGCCTTGACGACCAGGGGAGGCGTTATGAAAGATCTGGTGCGGGCCACATCATGCGGTGCCGCAGTTTACGGCGATCACGATCTGCGGGAGAGCATATTGGGATTATATACAGAGTATGTAGCTAAGGGGTATGTTGATTATACCGGGAACGAGTTGGAGATACAAAAACATACCAGGGCGATCAAGGCCGGAGAATTGGCCGGCCTTTTCGATTCACTTGTCGCCGATACGGGTAAATTAGAATGAAAAAAATATTTTTTCCTATAGATGCGGTTATTTTCCTGGTGTTATACTGCGCTCTCGCGCTCTGGCTCGCCGTGGTAACGGTATACTCCGCTTTCAATCCGCGCAAGAAGAAGATAGGCAAAAAAATGCTGGAATTGGCGCATTACAATATTAACGATATAGAGCGTGAGGGGCTGTCACATCCGGTCTTTGAATATGACCTCGGGGGCTATTTTGAAAATATAGTCACGGTCATTTTTTCAACTACGGATACAAAGGAGTCGGATAAAATATACAAGCCTTTCCATCGGATAATCAGCGTCCCTCAGCAGCCGGAAGGCATATTGAGGCGTCTCGGTTTTAGTAAGACCAACTTTGCATTGAGCGTTATACGGCTTTTGTCTAAATGCGTCAAGGCGGCGAAGGAAGAGAAGGCGACATTTTTCAGGGCTCAGGATCCGCATATGCTGGGGCTTGCGGCTTTCCTTTGCTCCGCTATTGCAGGGATCCCGTATACCATACATGTGCTCCAAAACTACGATATCTCGACAAGACGCGTCCAGCGGATAGTCTTTCCTCCTTTTATATTTAGGTCCGTTGAGAACGGCATCGAGCGGATGATATTGAAAAATGCCTTATTTGTGACCGCCGGATGCGCCAATTATAAATTCTACGCGCTGTCTCACGGCGCCATGCCTGAAAGCGTTTTTTCATCCAGGATGCCGGCCGGGAAAGCCCATTTGAAGGAACCCGCTCTCCGCAAGGACCTGAAAGGCGAGCTGGGCCTTTCAGGCAAGCGCGTTATACTCTATGTGGGAAGGTTGGAAAAGGTAAAGTTCGTGGAAGACCTCATCCTGTGTTTTAAGGAAGTAGCGGTTTTAGCGGATGACGCAAGGCTTGTGATCGCCGGGATGGGCAGCCTGGGAGAGGACCTGAAAGCCATGGCAAGACGATCCGGCTTGGAGAATAAGACCCTGTTTCTCGGGAAAGTTTCCCGGGACCGTCTGGTGGACCTTTATTACACAGCCGATGTCATACTATTTACGCATGCCGGCGTTACTATCGTGGAGGCCCTGCTCGCTGAAAAACCTGTGGTAGCTTATGACCATGACTGGGCGGGGGAAGTAACAGGATATAACGAGAGAGGGCTGTTGGCGCAATTCAGGGATTTCCGCGCCCTGGCGCGCTGTGTTACGGAAATATTGAATGATAAAGAGCGCGCTGCGTCTCTTGGTTCAGCTGGAAGGAAATTCGCGCTTTCCTACTTTACCAGAGATGTGATATCCGGCATAGAACGTGCCGCTTTTGAGCGGTTCGAATAAGGCGGTCTTATTATGAAAAAGATGCTTAAAGCGACGGCTACGGCAAGCTCGATAACCGTATCCAATATCTTTACGGCGCTGGTTAGGTCCAAGTTTACGGCTGTTGTTCTCGGAACCTCGGGCGTAGGGCTTTTTTCCCAGGCGTTCAATCTGTTGAACTTTTCCATAACGGTAGCGTCTCTGGGCATAGGCAGGGGAGTCACTAAGTACGTTTCCACATTTTCCGCGCAGGATAAGGAAGAAAAGACGTCGTATACGATCTCTTTCGCGGTTATGACGCAGCTTGCGGCTACGGTGGCGCTGGCTGTTTTGATGATCGTTTTTTCCGGTTTTGTATCGCGCTACCTATTCCTTTCGGAAAGTTATTCGAGACTTGTGCTTTTTCTTGCGGTAAGCATCCCTCTGATAGTCTTATCCGGCACGTTTGAGGCGGTGCTTGTAGGATTTGGCCACTATAAAAATTTTACGTATGGCAGGGTTGCGGCGGCCCTTATTTCTCTTGTGCCGTTATTCGGCTTCATATATTTCATGGGATTCAGGGGGACATTCCCGTATCTTTTAGCCAGTTCCCTTATAGCGTTCGGCATAGGATACTACCTGATATACCGCAAAGTGCCGAGGGAGGTGTTCGCCTCTATATTTGATTTCCGTAATTTAATAAAGAGGTACGATAAGGGCTTGAGCCGGATGATCCTGTCATACGGCGCGACGTCTTTTATTACGGGAGGGCTGGGGCTTTTTTGCGTAGTCTTCTTAAGGACTATACTCATTAACTATTTCGGCCCTGAAGCAAACGGCCTTTATCAGGTCGTATTCGCCATGTCCGCGAACTACCTGACGCTCTTTACCAACGGGATATGGGCCTACTTTTTCCCCAAGGTCTCTTCTCTGTCCGCCGGCCCGGACAAGCAGGAGTATATGAATGAATTGAATAACGCTTTGAGGTTCTGCCTTGTCGGGGTTATCCCGTTCGCCGTATGCTTATATATTTTGCGCGATGTTGTCATAAGGGTAGTATTCTCGGTGAAATTCCTTCCGGCCGCGGACCTTTTTTCTACACAGCTTGCGGGAGACATGTTCTACCTGATCTTTTATCTGTTATGCGCATCGCTATTGGCCAGGGAGAAATTGAAGATGTACCTGGGCATAGGGCTCGTATACAACGCCTGCCTTGTCGTGGTATTTCTATGTGCCGCAGGGCATATGGGCTTGAGGGCTATTACCTTCTCGTATATGGTCTCAAACATGGCCGCAGCTCTTATCCTCGTGTTTTATCACAGCAGGGTCCTGGGCGTAAAAATATCTCATGATAATTTGAAATTGGCCGTTAAGGGCGCGCTGGTGCTGGGGGCGGTATTTTTCACCGGCGACTTCGGAATTTTGGGCGCTCTTCTCAAGACAGTCTTTACCGCGGTATGCATCTATTTCATATTGACGGAACATGAAAGAGGAAAGGTGTTCGGATATATAAGGTCCAAATTGAGCTATGGCAGAAGATAAGATAAGTCTTATTATACCGATGCGGGACGAAGAGGGCTCGGCAAACGCTTTGCTGGCATCGGTGTTCGAACAGAGCCGGATACCTGATGAAGTTGTAATTGCGGACGGCGGGTCGACCGACAGGACGCCGGAGATAGTGCGGTCTTTTATAGATAAGGGATATCCGGTAAATTTTATAAAGTCGGGCGACGCTTATCCGGGGAAGGCCAGGAATATCGCGATAGAGGCGTCGCGCAATGAGCTCATAGCGATGACCGACGCGGGTATCACGGTCGATAAGGCGTGGCTTGAGAATCTATACAAAAAGATTAAGGAAGACGCTTCCGTAGATGTCGTATATGGAGTATTTGAGCCAAAAAAAGACACGATCTTTAAACGGTATTCCTCTATAGCGTTCGTGCCGCCGAAGAGGCACGTTGACGGCAGGCAGATGAGGACGTTCTTCCTTGCCTCTATGCTGCTTAAGAAGCGCGTCTGGAGGGACATCGGAGGATTGCCGGAAGACCTGAGGTCAGCGGAAGACAGGATATTCATGGAAGAGATAAAAGCGAAGGGATATAAGACGCTCTTCGCTCCCGACGCGCTTGTGACTTGGGACATACCGAGGGGGCCGAAAGAATTATTCGGCAGGTTTTTTCTCTATTCGTATCACGGCGCGCGGGCCGGAAGGATGAAGGATTGGCATATACCGGTGATCCGGATATATTCCGTTCTCTTGCTCATGGCCGCTATGGGGATAGTCATTTCGCCGCTCTTTTTTTACGCGCCTCTATTGCTTCTCATGGCAAGAGCTTTCGGGCTTATCCTGGAGAGGGAAGAGGGCGGGCTTTGGCATAAGCTAGATCCTATGCAATTCGCCGTGGTATTTTTCTGCATGCTTCTTATAGATGCAGCCATGTTCTCAGGCATGGTGAAGTATTTCTTAATAAATAGGAAAGAAAGATGCGCATAACTTTAATATATCCGCTGTTATCAAGAAGGCGCGCCTCTGTAGACGAGAATAAGCAGTTCTGGCCGCCGCTGGGTTTGGCATATCTTGCCTCTGTGCTCGAAGACGCCGGACACAGCGTCCAGATAATAGACAGGGATATAGTGTTGAGGCAGAACTCTCTCGATTTTGGGAAAACAGATCTTATAATGATAGACAGGATAGGGCAATTCCGCTCGGATATGGTGGGGATAAGCGCAACGACCCCTAATATGCCGGACGTCGACCATATTTCAGGCGTTATAAAGAAGAACAGGGATATACCGATAGTTTTGGGCGGCACCCACGCGACAGGCGAGCCCGAGCTTTCCATAGAGGAGTTGAAGAATGTGGATCTCGTCGCCCGCGGCGAAGGTGAGAATATCGTTGTAAGCCTGGCAAATGGGTTAAATTGGCAGGATATAAATGGACTGACGTTCAGGAAAGGAGCCGATATTATATCGACGCCTGACGCCGAGCCGATATCCGACCTGGACAAATTGCCTCTTCCCGCAAGACATCTTCTCGAGATGTCTTATTACACAAGGCCAAGCAGGTTCACGAGCAGGAACCTGAGCCTTAGGACTACTTCGATATTTACGGCCAGAGGATGCCCGTATAGATGTAATTTCTGCGCGGGGCCGCTGATATTCAACGGAAAGGTCAGGTATCATTCGCCTGAAAGGGTGGTAAAGGAGGCCGAGGAACTTGCAGACAGGTATGCTGTCGAAGCCTTATATTTTGCGGAGGATATGTTCCTGAGCAATAAGAAGAGGGCCGAAGAGGTGCTCAATCTTTTTATACAAAAGGGCCTCGACAAGAGGCTGCGGTGGGTCGCCCAGGCTAAGGCGAGCGTCATCACGGAAGACCTCCTGGCGTTCATGAAGAGGTCCGGGTGCATAGGCGTAGAATACGGGTTCGAATCCGGCTCGCAGCGCGTCCTGGATCTAATGAACAAAAAGATGAAAGTGGAAGAGAGTGTAATGGCCGCGAGCCTGGCGAAGAAGGCCGGCATGAGATTCCAGGCGAATATCATAGTGGGGTATCCGGGCGAAAAACCGGAAGACTTCAATATGACCATTAAGCTTATCAAAAAGACCAGGCCTAACATGATCGGCTTTAACATATTTATGCCGCTTCCGGGAACACAGAGTTACAGAGACCTTAAAGCGGCTGGCAGGGAGCTGCCGGACTGGCAGGATGTCGGCGATCAGGAGAAGACTCAAGTCAATTACGCGGATATGGGTGAGGGCGTATTCGAAAAGATGTATCTAAGGGCCAGATTCACGACGATATTGCCGATAAATTTTTATAATTTCGTAAAAGATAACATCGCCAACCCCGCCAGGCTTTTCAGTGTCCTCACTACGCAGTTCGGCGGGATAATGGTCAAAACCATGCGGGCGTTTCCGGCGATGCTCGGTGTTAAAAGACGGAAAACACGTGTTGTTTCCCGCATGAATATATTATTCCTGTCTTACAACGGACTTTTAGAGCCTATACTGCCATCCCAGGGTTTGTCTTATATGAAAGAGCTGAGCAAAAAAGGAGCGAGTTTTGTCCTGTTGACGTATGAGAAAGAGAAAGACCTGAGAAAGGCCGGAAGGAACGGAATAAAAGACCTGAAAGAGAGCCTTAAAAAAGAAGGTATAGAATGGCATATCCTGAGGTATCATAAATATCCACCGATAATATCGACCGTATTCGATCTTACGATGGGCGTGTTATGGTCGTATTTTTTAATGATAGCGAATAATATCAGAGTGGTCCATGTTAGGGGCGTTACGCCCGGTTTTATCGCGCTCGCCCTGTCCCATATCAGGAAGATTAAAATAATTTTCGATATGAGGGGTTTCCTGGCGGAAGAATATGCCGCCGGCGGGATATGGAAAGAGGGAAGCGTTATCTATAATATGGTAAAGCGTCTCGAGAAGAATCTTTTAAAACGCGCCGACGCCGTCACAGTTCTTACTAACAAGCACTATGAGTTTAACGGGGCTTCCGGTTCCGTGAAGCCGGGTTCAAAACCTATGGAGGTCGTGCCATGCTGCGTAGACCTCGGTCGATTCAAACCGGACGCCGCGGAGGCTAAGCGTATCAGAAAAGAGACCGGCATCGGCAGCCGGTTCGTCTTCATGTATCCCGGTAAGATAGGGACGTTCTATCTTATGGACGAAATGATGGAGTTCTTTAAGTGCGCCAAAGCACTTATACCCGAAAGCCTGTTTTTAGTATTGACCAAAGACGCCAAGGAGCTTATCGCCGCGTCGGCAAAAGACCACGGTATAGATCCGCAGGACATCAGGATAATGACCGCTGAATTTGATGAGATGCCCAAATATCTTAATCTTGCCGACGCCGGGATATTTTTCATCAACCCGTACAAAAAAACAGGATCGTCGCCTATAAAGATGGGAGAGTTCCTTTCTTCCGGTATCCCGGTTATAATAAATCCGGGGGTCGGCGATACCGAGGAGATAGTCAGGTCGAACCGCGTCGGTGTAGTCGTTGATAAATTCGACAGTGAACATTATGTAAGAGGGGTCAAAGAAATAACGGACCTCCTCGCCGGGGACGGCGGACTGAAAGAACGGTGCAGGGACACTGCAAGAAGTTATTTATCGCTGGAAGAAGGCGTTAATAAATATTACAAAATATACGAAAGCCTGATCAAGGTATGAAAGTGTTATTTATAGTTCCGTATCCGAACGAAGGCGCCTCTAACCGTCTCAGGGTGGAGCAGTTCCTGCCGTATTTAAGAGCGAACGGCATAGAATATACCTTAAGGCCGTTTATCGGAAGGGGCTTTTACAGGATATTATACCTGCGTCATAAATACTTGAAGAAGATATTGTTCTTCATTTTTGCCACAGTGGCCAGGATCTCGGACATATTCAGGGCCATGGCGCATGATATAATATTTATTCACCGCGAGGCGTATCCATTCGGCCCGCCCGTATTCGAACATATATTCCGCTGTCTCGGCAAGCCGATCATATACGATTTCGACGACGCGATATTTTTGCGCAATACGAGCGGTATAAATAATTACATCGAGAGGTTTAAGAATCCGGGTAAGATATCGGGGATAGTAAGCCTAAGCCGGTATGTCATAGCCGGCAACCGGTATCTTCGCGATTTCGCGGCTAGATTTAATATAAATGTTATAATAATACCCACCACCATAGATACCGATATGTACCGTCCGCCGGCCAGGCGGCCGGACAAAAAAGAAGTGGTCATAGGATGGATAGGGAGCAATACGACAAGAAGGTTCCTGCGGGATATGGAGGACGTATTCAAAGAATTGTCCGCCCGTTACGACAATCTGGTATTCAAGATCGTCGGCGGTTATCATCACTCCGAATTAAAGAACGTCGTGAATATTGAATGGTCCATGGAAAGAGAGATAGAGCTCCTGGGGACATTCGATATCGGCATAATGCCGATGCCGGACGATGAATGGACGCGCGGGAAGTGCGCTTTCAAGGCGATACTGTATATGGCATGCGGTATCGTGCCGGTCTGCTCTCCCGTTGGGGTGAATACGGAGGTCGTGCAGGACGGGGTGAACGGTTACCTGGCCAACGACAAGAGCGAATGGGTCGGGAAACTATCGGCCCTCATAGAGGATAGGGGCCTGAGGGAAAGGATGGCCGCCTCGGCCAGGGCCCTTGTGGAAAAAAAATATTCGGTGAAAACTTATGAGCCGGTTTTTCTCAGGACATTGAGAGCGGCGGGAAGTGAAAATGGCTAGGATAGCGTTCCTTCAGCATATATGGTACGAGACAATGGGCCCCATGTATCTCTCGGCGTCGGTCAAGGCCCGCGGCCACGAATGCGAAATGTTCATAGGCAGGGAGGACAGGATACTGGATGAGATCACGCGTTACAGGCCGGACATAGCGTGCTTTTCCGTCATGACGGCGCAGTTTCCCTGGGCCATAGCCCTGGCCGAGAAGATAAAGAGAAGTAACAGCGATATCGTCGTAGCTTTCGGCGGCGCGCATCCGACATTTTTCCCTGAAATGATAGAAGAGAAATCTGTCGATGTGATATGCGTCGGAGAAGGTGAACTCGCTTTGTCGGAGCTTGCCGACGCCCTAGACGCCGGGAAGGATATCACGGCTATAAAGAACCTGCATGTAAAACCAGGGGGCAGGGTCTATAAAAACGAGGTCAGGGACTTCGTGTCCGATATCGATACCCTGCCGCCGCCTGACAGGGCGCTCTACTACAAGTATCCTTTTCTGGCGAAAAGCCCTGAGAAATCGTTCATGTGCGGCAGGGGATGCCCTTATAACTGCACCTTCTGTTTCAACCATATATACATGCGTCTTTACAAGGACAAGGGGCCGTTCGTAAGATATCGGAAGGTGGAGAGCGTGATCAGGGAGCTTATCGATGTGAAGAGTAAATACGGCCTTGAGCTCGTATACTTCCAGGACGACACATGGGTGCTTAACAAAAAATGGCTGTATGAATTCCTGCCGCGATATAAAAAAGAGGTGAGGCTTCCCTTCATAGCTTATGTGCGGGGCAATATGGTCGATGATGAACTCGCTTTCAAGCTAAAGGATGCGGGCTGCAGGGTGGTCGATATGGGGGTCGAGACCGGTGATGAGGCGCGCCGCAACGCGATACTGAAAAAAGGGATAACGGATTTCGATCTGGAGAACGCGGCCCGGTTATTCCGGAAGCACAAACTTATGTTCAGGACCACAAATATGCTGGGCCTGCCGGGAGAGACGATTGACCAAGCGCTGAGGACCCTCGATGTCAACATTAAACTCAGGCCGAATTTCAGCTGGTGCTCGATATTCCAGCCGTTCCCAAAACTCGAGCTTACGGATATGGCCATAGCAGAGGGGTATATTCCTAAGGATGGGAGTCTGAAGATAGGGGGGTCATACAAAACGAGCCTTCTGAATATGCCGGACATAAAACGCATCGTAAACCTCCAAAAATTCTTCATAATAACGGTCAAGTATCCGTCGCTGTCGCCGCTGGTCAAAATATTGATACGGTTTCCAAATAATGCCCTGTATGATGTTATCGGATTTTTATGCTACGCTTTCATGTATTACAGATACACGGGCACAAGTTTCATAAGGCTTCTAAGGGAAGCGGTCAGGATGTTCTCGGAAAAAAGCTATGAACATGTATCATAGCGGAAGACGGCAATGATCGTAAAGACATACAGGTTAAAAGACAGAGGGGCCGCCGGCCAGGATATCTCGTCCTGGACAGAGGATTGGGATAAGGTGCAAAACCTGGCCCGGGGCGCGGAAGGCACAGACCGAAACCACCTCTCTTTCTTCCTGAAGAAATATTTTCCGCGCCCGCCCGCCAGGATACTCGACGGCGGATGCGGCACGGGCAGATATGTGATATCGTACAGGTCAAAAGGATATGACATTACGGGGGTGGATTTCTCCGAGGAGACTATCAGGCGCATCAAGGCGGAGATGGGTGAGGATTATCCCGTCCAAACAGCTGATATAACGGCCCTTCCGTTCAAAGACGATGCGTTCGACTGCTATTTATCCGGCGGCGTAATGGAGCATTTCGAGGACGGCCCCGACAGGGCGCTTAGGGAAGCGCACAGGGTCCTGAAAAAAGGGAGCGGTATATTGCTTATGACCGTTCCTTATGTCAATGTCATTCGGAGGACACGGCTTTGTATTTCAGGCAAGAGGAAGGCCGGCGGACTTTTCCATAGAGTGGTTAAGAAGTGCGGTGTAGATACGGACAGCTGTCCGGGCCTATTATTTTGCGAATACGCTTTTGACGCAGGCTCGATAAGTTTTTATCTTGAGAATAACGGGTTTAAAGTGAAGAAGGTCTACCCTACGGATTTTTTATGGGGTGAAATCGGTTCCCTGCTGCGCCGGTTTATGGTATCGCCACGCGCATCGTCGGGGACAGCGCCGCAGAAGACAGTATCCGCCGGCCAGATGGTAAGGGCCGGAATGGGACGTAATAATGCGATAAGGGACACGATGTATGACCTGTTCGTTACGGAGAACAGAGAAAGATTGTTGTATAGATCGACGATCGGCAAGCTTAACCACCTGAGTGGTCATATGGTGCTCATAGTAGCCAGAGTTCTGCCGCGAACTGCGCAAGGAGAGGATGTCCATGAGCGAAAATAATAACGTAGATGTCAGCATAATCGTAGCCTGTTATAATGACGCCCCTCATCTAAAGAACAATGTCGGCCAGATCATGGATATAATGGATACGACCAGATACTCATACGAGATCATATTTGTAGACGACAAGAGCCGCGATAATTCCAGGGATATGATAGATCAGATCATCGCCGAGCATCCCGGCCGGCGCCTGAGTAAAAAATTCCACGAACAGAATATGGGAAGAGGCCGCAGCGTTACCGACGGATTTATCGCCGCGAAAGGGAGGATCATGGGATATCTCGACATCGACCTCGAGATACACGCAAGGTATATACCTTCGGTGCTGCTCGAAATAGAAAAAGGCGCCGACTTTGTCATTGCCAGAAGATTATTCGACCTCAATTATCATTCCATCGTACGGTTCATAGTGAGCAAGGGCTATATCAGGTTCTCCGGCATGGTCCTAGGCATGAAGGGGATAGATTCGGAAAGCGGGTTTAAGTTCTTTAACAGGAAGACGATGATGGGGGTAATAAATAGCGTCAAGGACGGCCACTGGTTCTGGGACACGGAGGTCGTCTGCCGGTCGAGACTCGCCGATAAAAAGATCATCGAGGTGCCGGCTCTATTTGTAAAATTACCGCACAAGCCCAGTACCGTAAGATTTTCAAAGGATATTGCCGATTATGTAATAAAGATATTCAAGTTCAGGCGGGAACTGCGGGAAGATATATGCAAAACAAAAGGGAGGTGAACATGTCATACATATCATACGTGGCGGCTTTCGTATGTCTGTTTGCGGCTGGTTTTCTCACGACCCTTTTTACGCTCGAGATAAAGTCGATATACATACAAGGAATATTTTGGAAGATGCCGCTCCCGGTAATATATTGGGGATTGGCTGTTCTATACGCATTCACCCATAGCAGGTTGTTTAAGGCCGGTTTTAAGAACTCCCTGGCTCGTATAATAAAGCCCTGGCTCCTGGCGGAGCTGGCCGTTTTGCTGGTCGATCTTCATGTCAGGCTTGGCGCTTCAAATCCGCTTAACAAGGTGTATATGGTATACGTGATTGCTGTTATGCTGGCCGTTTTTGCCCTTGTGGGGTATCTTGCCGCGTGTTTTGCGAAAGACTGCTTTACAAAAAAGAGCGGTTTATTTGACATCGGATTAATATATCTTATGACATTCATTGCGCTTTCGGGCATTCTTTTGAAAAGCGGATTTGTTGCGGGGCTTCTGGCGATGGTTGGAGCGTTCGGCGCGTCGTTCGTCGTTGACGCCGGCGTCACATTCGGAAGAGCAGCGCGCGCAGTTTCGAAATTCTTTGAGAAGAGATGGAAATTCCTTGTATTTGTGTATCTGCTGGCGGTCATTCTTCGCATCATGTTCGGGGTGATACTCATAATACAGACTGGGGAGCGTTTTACCGTCGCCAGCTGCGACGGACTCAGCTACGACGAGAACGCGCAGATGATAGCCAAGGATTTCAAATCCCTTTTTGACGGCTCGCTCGTCTTCGTCGTATTCGGTCCCTACTATTGGATATTCTTAGGCCTTATTTATAAAATATTCGGCAGGAACTTCTATGCGGTATCTTTCATACAGAGCATCCTGGCCTCTTTCATGGCGCCGCTGGTCTATTATATTATGCTCAAACTGACCAGCCAGGAGAGGATGGCCAGGCTTGCCGCCATATTGACGGCATTGTGCATGTCGCTTGTATATCTTGCCGCGGTGCTCCAGCCCGAGGCTCTCATGATACCGCTATTATACCTGTATGTGCTTTTACTGGCAGGCTATTCCGAAAAAGGAAAAAATATTATAGGTATATCGGCACTAACAGGGCTCGTCTTCGGCCTCATGAACGGCGTGCGGTCCATAATGGTCCTCTTTCCGGTGTTCGCCTTTATATGGCTTCTCTTTTTTGTAAAAAGCATGGGCCTGAGGTCGAAGGTGGTCAACTTCATACTGTTCCTCGCCGTTACGTTCATCGCGACCTACCCGGCGGAATACATGTACTCAAAATACCGGAACGCCGATTTTACGCAAGATGCAAATACGCTCGTCATAAGCCAGGGGGTGGGGACGTTCAGGCACCATCATTCGGAACTCGACAAGCTCGGCTTCAACCCGTTCGCCAGTATCACAGGCTCGATAAAGGCGCTCCAGGAGCATCCCGTCGAGATCCCCACCATATTCCTTAAGAAAGTAGCGGTCAACATCCATGCCTTCTTTTTCATAACGTTCTTCGGGTTCTTCAATCCTTTTATTCTCGTCCTGCCGTCCAGGTACTATAACGCTTTCGGCTCGTACATGCTTTCCTACATATACATCTTTATCATACTTGGCGCATTCCTGTGGTTCTCGAAAAAAAACAGGCGGGACCTCGTCTGGCTGTTTTTCCTGATCTTTGTGTATTATTTCATATCGCATCCTCTGTTTTTTACCATAAGGACCGGCCGCCACAGGGCGCCGCTCCATCCGTTCTTTATTATGCTGTTCGTGATAGGTTTCTATTATGTATGGGATTGTATTAAAAAATGGGAAAAGAACCGGAAGATAAAATGAAAAAGGCGTTCCTTTTATATCCGCCTACCGGATTGTACGACAGGTCGGACCGCTGCCAGTCGTACCTGGAGAGTGAAACAGGGGCTTTGGTCTCTCCTCCGATGGACATACTTTATATGGCCGCTGTATTGGAGAAGGCCGGATACAGATGCTTTGTCAGGGACTATACCATCGAAAAGAAAGGGTGGGCCGATGTGCGCCTGGACCTCGAGAGAGAGCTGCCTTCCGTGCTCGTTGTGAGCACAACGATGTCTACGCTGAAAGAGGACTTGAAGGCCTGCGATATGGCTAAGGGCATTAAACCTGACTGTCTAACGGTCGCTAAAGGAGGATATGTAGGGGATGACAGCGAGGCGCTGCTCAGGGTCAACGGGAACCTGGATATATTTATCAATAACGAACCGGAATTCGTGATTCGGGAGATAGTTTCTCTATCGCGCCTGCAGGATATAAGAGGCATAAGCTATAGGGCATACGGCCGGACCTTCACAAACCAGCCCAGGCCTTTTGGGGACGATCTCGATTCTCTTCCTCTGCCTGCCAGGCACCTGATAAGGAACGAATTATACAGGATGCCGGACACGCGCAGACGGTTCACGACCATATTGACAGGAAGGGGCTGTCCGTTCAAATGCATTTATTGCATGGCAGGTAAGGTCGGCGGCGCACACCTGAGGCTGCGATCGCCGGAGAACATCGTCCGCGAGCTTGAAGAATGCATGACGCGGTTCGGCATAAAGGATTTCTGGATGAGGGCGGACACGTTCACTTTCGATAAGAAGTGGGTTGCCGAGATATGCCGTCTTATCACAGATAAGGGGCTGCATATAAAGTGGATGACGAACAGCCGCGTGGACAGGATAGACGATGAGATGCTGTACGCGATGAAACGTTCAGGCTGCACGGTAATAGGTTTCGGCATAGAGAGCGGCAACCAGGGACTTCTCGACAGGATGAAGAAGGGTATAACCCTGGAGCAGTCGCGCAGGGCCGTGGAGATGTGCCGAAAGCACCGGATAAAGACCTACCTTAACTTCATCGTAGGGCTTCCCTGGGAAAGCGAGGAGACTTTCGAAGAGACGATAAGGTTCGCGAAGTCGTTAAAGGCGGATATGTATAATTTCAGCATCTCATACCCATTTCCGGGGACGGAGTTGTATGAATATGTGAAAGAGAAAGGGCTCCTGAAGTCCGACGAGGATCTGAAGACTTACGGGTTTTTCGAGCCCGTCGCGGATACGCATTACATGAAGCGCGAGAGGCTGGGCCGGCTGAAGGAGGCCGCTTTCAGGAAGGTCATGCTCGACCCGCGTTTCGTTCTCAGGACCATATCGAATATGAGGTCGCCCGCCTTGATCGCGGCTTATTGCAGGGAAGCGGCGCGGCTTTTAGGCGTAATCTACGGGAAAACCAGGAAAGGGAAAGGGCCGAGATGACCGGAAAAAGAGTGTCGGACTCATGGGAGGAATTCCTTAGCCGCGGCGGGGTCTATTTCCCGAAAGATGTGGACAGAGGATTCTTTTCGGACATATTGTCATCGCGCTGGGTAGTATCCCTATTGAAGGACGGATCCCGTAAAAAATTCCTGTCGGCGGGATGCGGGCTGGGAAGGTTTGCCATTGCCATAGCCGCAGCAGGGCGGGATGTTGCTTTGATGGATTGTTCGGAAGAGTCTCTCAACGCCGCTAGACTGCTGGGGGAGATAGCCAAACGGCACTTCGGCGACATTAGCATCAGGTTCTTAAAGGACGACTTGGAACGTACCTCGTTCGCGGACGGCGAGTTCGATGTTACATTTAATGAGGGCGTTGTGGAGCACTGGCTTGACCGCGGCGAGAGGATAAAGGTGATAAAGGAAATGGCGAGGATAACAAGGGATGGAGGGGTTGTTTCGATAAGGGTAATTAATAATAAGAACCCTTTATATAATCTCATATACAAGAAAGCGCTGAGGGAAGACGTGCCTGCGCACCACAGGTATGACATGAGAGAGCTAAAGGCCGAGATGGAAGACGCAGGGCTCGATCCTGTCCTGTGGGACGGTGAGACGATCAATGATCCGGACGAATACTCCGCGAACAAGCTCCTGATAAAGACGCTTCGCATTGCGGCCCTGGCAATAAACACGGCCCCCAAATTCGTCAGGGAGGCTTTCTGTCCTTCGATATTCTGCACGGCGATTGTAAGGAGGACGCGGCCATGAGAGCGCTTTTAATAAACCCTTCGCAGGAAAAAGTCTACGGGATGAAGATGTCGCAGATATATCCGCCGCTGGGGCTACTCTACGTCGGCACTGTCATTAAACTATTAGGACACGAGGTTCGGCTGCTGGATATAGATATCGATAAAGTGACGCCTGTATCGTTCAGGGAAAAATTATCCGGCTTCAAACCCGGACTTATAGTTATAACGAGCGTCACTCCTACGGTCAAAGACGCCTTAAGCTGGGCGCGCGCCGTCAAAGAATACGACAGTTCCATCAGGGTTATCATAGGCGGGATACATGCCACTATCGATCCCGTCGTTACGGCCGAAAAGAAAGAGATAGATTTTGTGGTCGTGGGGGAAGGCGAGAAGACTGTCGAAGAGCTGGTAAAGGCGATCGATGAAGGGAAGAACGATTATTCCGGGATAAGCGGAATATTATATAAAGAGGGCGGGCGGGTCATCCGTAATAAACCGCGCGAGTTGATAGCGAACCTCGACGATATAACATTCCCGGACAGGAGCCTCCTCCGGTCGCTCAATGATTATGTCCCGCCCGATGCGGTGCGCACTCCGGTCGCGACCATAATGACTTCAAGGGGCTGCCCGGGCGATTGCACATTTTGCTGCACCAAACAGATATTCACCAGGCATGTCAGGCTTAGAAGCGTGAAGAATATAATGGATGAGATTGATATGCTGGTCGCCCAGCACGGCGTTAAAGAGATACATATAGCGGATGACACATTTACGATAAATAAGCAAAGGGTGCTTGATTTCTGCAAAGCGATCCTGCAGAGAAATTATGACCTGACACTCGAGTTCATGAACGGCATCAGGGCGGACTGCGTGGATGAGGACATATTGAAGGCGCTCAGGTCGATAAAGGTAAGGAACGTCGGTTTCGGAGTTGAATCCGGCAATAAGGAAGTGTTGAAGCTCGCCAGGAAGAACATAAGCCTGGATAGGGTAAGGAGCGCTTTCAAGCTGGCCAAAAAATTCGGCTTCGAGACGTGGGCGTTTTTCATCATAGGGCTTCCGGGAGAGACTGAACAAAGCGTCAGGGAGTCGATAGATTTTGCCAAGGAGCTCGATCCGGATTTTGCAAAGTTCCTGATACTTAAGCCTTATCCCGGCAGCGAAGCATTCAGCTACCTTTCGGAAAGAGCTCTTATAGATAATTATGATTATGACATGTACGGAGTATATACACAGCCCGTACATCACCTGCCGGGGATGTCAAAAGACGACATGATACGGTGGCAGAAGAAGGCTTTTACCGGTTTCTATCTGCGCCCCTCGAAAGTGATGAGCCATTTACTTCGGATAAGGTCCCTGACTCAGCTGTCCCTTGTAGCGCGCGGCTTTGTGTTCGTTGTTTTCAATATATTCAAAAGGCGGAAATAAGAGATGAGAGCGAAAAATATAAAGCGCGCGGCCATTATTCTGGTGTGCGTGTTAATAGTCGCCGGCGTTCTTAACTTACAGGTTTCAATACGGCAGAACATCGACGGTAAGACGCGGAGGATCACTATGCCGCTTTATGTGAAGTGGATAGAGTTTCTGTCGCGCCATTATGAATACGACAGGATCGCGAAAGAGGTCGCCTCCTCCCGCAGGACGGACGCGGAAAAGGCATTGGCCATTTTTAAATGGACCGGCGATAGTATTAAAAAAGTGCCGCAAGGCATGCCGGTAGTAGATGACCATATCTATAATATTATCGTGAGGGGGTACGGCACCGACAGCCAATCGCAGGACGTCTTTACTACACTCTGTTCCTATGCTCATGTGCCGGCATTCTGGGAGAGGGTCTACTACAACGACCGCAAGTCGATGTTCATTATGTCATTTGTCAAATTGAACGGCAAGTGGGCTATCTTCGATTCGTATAATGGGACGTATTTCATGACCGCGGACGGGAAGATTGCTACTATCGATGATATGTCCGGCAAGGACTTCGGGGATTCGTCTTATAGGGGAGTTCCTTTTAGCGAGCTGAAACAGGAATTGGAGCGTATTTTGAATGAAAAAAGGACGACTCGTCCCGAGAAACAGATGCCCGCAAGAAGGATATGGTTTGAGATCAAAAAAGTCTTGGGTATAGAGAAAGAGGATGAGAAGGAGAGCGGAGAGGTATAATTATTGACATAATGCAGGTACTATGGTATATTACGTTTGAAATGTTCTAAACAAAGCGAAAGGTAATAATATGAATAGAAAATTGGAGATGGCTCAGGATAAATTCATAGAGAGCATAGGTAAGCTATGCGGCAGCTTCGGTCTTAACAAATTTGTTGCGCAACTATATGCTGTGCTTTATCTTAGCAACAAGCCGCTGTCTCTGGATGAGATGGCTGAGGAACTCGAAGTCAGTAAAGGCAGTGTCAGTATTAATATCAGGGAACTGGAGAAATGGGGCGCTGTAAAGAATATATGGGTAAAGGGTTCCAGGAAGGACTATTATGAGGCCGAACTTGATATAAAGAAGGTATTTGCCAACAAGCTGAGATCGGCAGTGCAGAAGAGGATAGCGGAAGTATCCAACATGACGGATGAATTCAAGAAGATAACAAAGTCCGCCGCGACTGAGCTTACCGATGAGGAGAAGGTCATAGCGCAGGTATATGAGGAGCGGTTGAAGAAGATAGAGGAGTTGAAGGCTATGGCTGCGACCGCGTTGAGCCTCGCGGAAAAATTTCTACAATAGGACGGTAATATGAAAGATTTCGGATTTAGGGTAAGGACAAATTTGAAATACGGGGTAGGCGTTTCAGCCAGGCTGGGGATATTTGTAAAGGAATTGGGTTTCCATAAGGCCGCGATTATAATAGATGCCGGAGTCAAGAGCCTGGATGCTACCGCAAAAGCCGCCTCAAGTTTGAAGAATGAAGGGCTGTACGTAGAGACGTTTATAAACGATGTTGCCGAGCCGGACTACGATTATCTCGAGAATTATAAGGCCGGGTTTATGGATAAGGGGTTCGAGGTGATAATAGGCATAGGCGGCGGCAGCACAATGGATCTGGCAAAAGGAATAGCCACTCTGGTCACGAATCCGGGCAAGGCTATCGAATATAGAGGGTTTCCGGCGCTGAAGTCCAAGCCGCTTCCAGTGATCGCCATCCCCACCACAGCCGGGACCGGGAGTGAAGCAACGTATAATGCCGTATTTACAGACGCCGCCCAGAAGAAGAAGCTCGGCATCAATTCCGAATATAACTTTCCTGTTCTCGCCATTCTGGACCCGTCATTCATCCTGAATTGTCCGAAGAGCGTCGCCGTATCTTCCGGGATGGACGCGCTTACACATACGCTCGAAAGTTTTGTCCATAAGGACCATACGCCGATATCCAGAATTTTTTCGAAAGAGGCCTTCAGGTTAATATTTAACAGCCTGATGGTTATGCCTGATAAGCCGCACGATATAGAGATCTGCTCAAGGTTGCAATGGGGGGCATATCTGGCGGGGATAGCGCTTATCAACGCCGGCTCCGGCCCGTCGGGGGCGCTCTCATATCCGTTGGGTGCGCATTATAAAGTGCCGCACGGGATGGCGGGCGCGGTATTTCTTTCAACCGTTACGGAATTTAACGTCTCGCGCGGTTACCAGGATTACGCCGAGCTTTACGACCTGATAGAGGGCTCTGTCAGGGGACTTTCCATAAAAGAGAAGAACGAAGCTTTCGTCGAATATATGAAAGCCTTGGACGAGAAGATGGGTATCCCCTCGAAGCTTTCAGCGCTGGGGCTGAAAGAGAGTGATGTCTCTTTTTTGATAGATCAATATGATGTTTTGAAGAAGGCCATTGAGCAAAACCCTGTCGACATAAGTAAAAAAGACTTATCGGATATGCTCGGCAGGATGAGAGAGGAAAGGGACCTTAAAGATGCCAGGATTTGAATTGGTGGGCAAGGAGGAACGCCAGGCGGTACTCGATATATTTGATAAGTACGGCGGTATCCTGTTCAAGCACGGATTTGACGGAATGCGCAACGGTTCTTTTAAAGTCCAGGAATTCCAGAAGGTTTTCGCGAAGAAATTCGGTTCAGGATACGCGCAGGCCGTTACTTCGGGCTCGGTGGCGCTGAAGGTAGCGCTGCAGGCTCTCGGGATCAGGCCCGGCGACGAGGTGATAACACAGAGCTTCACCTTTGTAGCCACGGTCGAAGCTATAATGGAATGCGGCGCCGTCCCCGTAATTACGGAAGTGAACGAGACCCTTACCATGGATCCTGAGGACCTTAAACGCAGGATCACACAGAAGACAAAGGCGGTGATACCGGTCCATATGTACGGCGCTTCCTGCAACATGGATAAGATAATGAAGATAGCGAAAGACGCGGGGCTCAAGGTCCTGGAAGACAGCGCGCAGGCGATAGGCGGGAAATATAAGGGAAAGCTCCTGGGCTCGATAGGAGACGCGGGGGCGTTCAGTTTCGATTTCGGGAAAGCGGTCACCTGCGGCGAGGGTGGGATGATCATTACGGATGACAAAGAGATATACCAGAAGGCGATGGAGTTTGCCGATCACGGCCACCAGTGCAACCCGAACTTCCCCAGGGGCGAGGACACGAGACGGCAGGCCGGATTCAACTATCGCATGATGGAACTGCAGGGCGCGTTAGGGATCGTCCAGCTTGCCAAGCTTGACTACGCAATCTCTCAGCAGAAAAAGAATAAAGCGGAGATAATGGCGGGGATTAAAAATGTGAAAGGGCTCAAGTTCAGGTCCTTTAACGACGCGGAAGGCGAGACTGCCGATACGCTTACTTTTACCGTGGAGAGCGTCGAAAAAGCTAAAAAGTTCGTAGAGAAACTTAAGGAGAAGAAGGTAGGCACTAAGAACCTGCCGGACGCGTTCAATTGGCATTTTTCGGGGACGTGGGACCATCTGCTCTCCGGCCTGGACCCATATAAAGGGAAAGACCTCACCGGGTTGTGGCCGAGATCTTACGACCATTTGAGGAGGACGATAGCGCTCCCGATCAATATAAAGATGTCCGGCGAACAGATCGACAGGATCGTTGGGTCTGTAAAAGAGATAGCTAAAGAGGTTTTATGACGTTAGGTATAATACCGGCCCGCGGAGGGTCTAAGGGCATACCGCGAAAAAATATAAAGATGGTAGCAGGTAAGCCCCTGATCGCATGGACTATTGAGGCGGCGAAGAAGTCGAAACTATTGGATCGCTTTGTGGTCTCGACGGACGACGCGGTAATAGCCAATATCGCAAAACGGTGCGGAGCGGACGTTATAAATCGCCCCGCGAGACTGGCGACGGATAAAGCGACGACGCTTTCCGCGTTGCAGCATGTGCTTTCGCTGATCGACACGGACACGGTAGTGCTGCTCCAACCTACTTCCCCGGTCCGTAGCCCGGGATTGATAGACAGGTGTATAAAGAAGTTTCGCAGGACGAAAGCGGACAATCTCGCGACAGGATTTATATGCAAATTCATGGAGTATGGCTCGTATATAAATAAGAGGCGCCAGGACCTGAAAGGATTTTTCTACGACGACGGCAATGTATATGTTATAAAGGCAGACCTGATAAAGAAGGGAAAGATATTCGGTAAAAAGGCTGGACGTATATTTACCTCGAAAGAAGAGAACGTAGAGATAGACGATGAATTTGAATTATGGATGGCGGGAGAGATCCTGTCGAAACGCGCCGGCGGGGGCAGACAGTAATGCGAAGATATGTTACGATTGCGGGAAGGAAGATAGGAGAAGGCCGGCCGGTATTTATCATAGCCGAGGCCGGCGTGAACCATAATGGCAGCCTTGCCATAGCGATGAAGATGGTCGACGCGGCTAAAAACGCCGGCGCCGACGCCGTTAAATTCCAGACCTTTAGGGCAGAGGAGCTTGTGGTGAAGGACGCGCCGAAAGCCGCTTATCAAAAGAGGGCGGTCCCCGGGAAATCGCAGTTCCAGATGCTCAAGTCGCTTGAGCTCTCCGAAGAAGCGTTTAAAAGATTATCCGATCACTGCAAAAAAAGAAAGATACTATTCCTCTCTACTCCGTTCGATCTTCAAAGCGCCACTCTCTTGAATAGGCTTGGAGTGTCCGCCTTTAAGATCAGTTCGGGTGAGATAACCAACACCCCTTTACTAAAACAGGCAGCCGGATACGGGAAACCGATCATCCTTTCTACCGGCATGTCAACTCTACGTGAGGTGAGGGAAGCCGTTGATGTAATTTATTCGGCCGGCAACAGGCGCCTGATACTGCTGCACTGCACTTCTAATTATCCGGCGCGTTACGAAGACGCCAATCTAAGGGCGATCGTTACGCTTCAGAAAAATTTTGACTGTCCGGTAGGATATTCGGATCACACAGAAGGATTGGAGGCGTCGATTGCGGCGACGGCATTAGGAGCCTGTGTTATCGAGAGACATTTTACCCTGGACAGAGCCATGAAGGGCCCGGACCATAAGGCGTCCTTAGACGTTAAGGGGCTGGAGGATCTGGTGAGGTCTGTCAGAAATACCGAAAAGTCCATGGGCGGCGGCATAAAAGCCCCTGCCTCCGCCGAGGAAGAAGTGAAGAGGATAGCAAGGAAGAGCGTCGTGGCGCTTGAAGATATCCCAAAAGGCCGAACAATAAGACGGAGCATGCTTACGGTGAAGAGGCCAGGGACAGGTTTGAGTCCTAAATACCTGTATATTCTGGATGGAAAGAAAGCCAAACTACGCATAAAGAAGGACGAGGTCTTGACCTCGGATATGATATGAAACGTAAAGTCTGCGTTATAACAGGGTCGCGGTCGGATTATGGGATTCTCCAACCGGTGATGAAGGCGATAAAAAAATCTAAGCGCCTGGAACTCTTTGTTATCGCCACTTCCATGCATCTGATGAAGGAATTCGGCTATACGGTCCGCGAGATAGAGAAAGACGGTTTTCATATAAACAACAGGATAAACATTTCGTATTGGGAGGATACCGGCCATGCAATGGCGTTCTCCGTCGGGAAGGCCGTATCGATGTTCTCTGACAGTTTTCTCCGGCTGAAGCCCGATATAGTATTGGTGCTGGGCGATAGAGGAGAGATGCTTGCCGCGGCCATCGCCGCGAATTATATGAATATACCCGTCGCGCACATTCACGGAGGCGAGGTGTCGGGGCACATAGACGGACTTGTCAGGCACGCTATAACGAAGTTGTCCAACATACACTTTCCCGCTACGGATAAGGCGAAAGAAAGGATAAAAAAGCTGGGTGAGAGGCCGGATACGGTCTTTAAAGTCGGCGCGCCTGCCCTGGATAGTGTACTATCCGGCCGTTACGCGGGCAAGAAAGAACTTCTTAAGAAATACGGCCTCAATGACGGTCCGACATTGATCGTGGTCCAGCATCCTGTAAGCGCCGAAACAGGCAAGTCGGCGTCGCATATGCGGACGACGCTGGAAGCGGTCAAAGAGTTACAGATACAGACTATTGTAATATACTCCAATGCCGACGCCGGAGGCAGGAAGATGATCGATGTGATAAAAAGATACGAGAGGCATTCGCTCATAAAAGCCTTTAAGAGCATACCGCACGCAGACTACCTGGGGCTTATGAGAATATCGTCCGTCCTGGTGGGAAATTCTTCAAGCGGTATTATCGAAGCCGCTTCGTTCAAGCTTCCGGTCGTAAATATTGGCGATCGACAAAGGGGCCGCGAGCGTTGCGGTAACGTCATAGACGCCGATCATGGGATGAACGCAATTTTAAGGGCGATCAAAAAGGCGCTTTTCGATAAGAAATTCAGGAATAAGGTGAGACATTGCAATAATCCTTACGGCGACGGTCACGCAGGGCAACGTATAGCAGACAGACTGGCCGCAATACGCCTGAACAAAGAACTGCTTGTTAAGCAATTGACCTATTGAGGGGCAAAATGAAGAAAAGGGAAAAGATCGTGATATTCGGCGCCGGCGGGCATGGCAGGGTAGTCCTCGATATCCTCGCGGAGGCAGGCGCCGATACAGCCGGTTTTATCGATGAGGATATACAAAAGGCAGGCTCTATTATAAACGGTTTTAAGGTCCTGGGAGACTGGAAGTATCTGGAGGGCAGGAAGGATCTCTCTGTCGCCCTGGGTATAGGCGATAATGAAATGCGTGAGAAGATATTCAGAAAAGCAAAAAAGTTTGGCCTGGATATCCGCTCAGCCGTACATCCGAAGGCAGTCATTTCCAGAACGGCAAAACTTGGCGAAGGCGTTGTCATTATGGCCGGGGCGGTGGTCAATACTGGCGCCGCGCTGGAAGACGGGGTTGTGGTTAATACAGGAGCGACGGTCGATCACGATTGCCGTCTCGGAAGGTTCTGCCAGTTATGGCCCGGTTCGCATCTGGCGGGCACTGTAAGTGTCGGTGAATTTTCGTATATCGGTACGGGCGCATCCGTTATCAATAATATAAGAATAGGCAGGGAAGTCACAGTGGGCGCAGGGGCCGCGGTCATATCGGATATACCCGATAACGTGAAGGCTGTAGGCGTGCCCGCAAAAATTATATAAGGAAATATGTCATGAAGCTGAAAAACCTTAAAGATGTCATTGCCGGCGCGGGGTCGTCGATAAAAGACGTCATGAGACTTATCGACCATTCGGGCTTGAGAGTAGCTTACATAGTAGACGCGCAAAAAAGATTGGCAGGAGCCATAAGCGATAGCGAGATCAGGAAGGCGATCCTGCGGGGTGTGGACATTCGTAACAAAGCGTTGGATATAGCCAATCCCGACCCGATCGTCTTCCGGGAAGAAGACGCGGCAAATCCTTATTCCGCGGAGCGGGCCGTCAAGCGCTTGCTGGAGAAGATGCCGGACAGCCGCTATATTCTTGTCGTTGACAGGAATAGCCGGCCGAAAAAGATCGTGCGCTGCCGGGCATTCACAAGCGTGGCGAATAAAGAAAAACATGAACATACGGGAAGGAAGATACTTGTGGTGGGCGGCGCGGGATATCTGGGATCTATCCTTGTAAGAAAGCTTCTCGCGCGCGATATCAAGGTCAGAGTCCTCGATATCCTGATGTACGGGTCAAAATCGGTAGAGGGCCTTCTTAAAAACAGGATGTTCGAACTTGTAAATGGCGATATGCGTGACATATCTACAATAGTCAGGGCGCTGTCGGGCGTCGACGCGGTTGTCAACCTTGCGGCGATAGTAGGCGACCCGGCCTGCAAAAACAGGCCTGAAGCGGCGATAGAGACAAACTACCTCGCGAATAAGGCCTTGGCCGAGGCGTGCAAGTATCACCAGATAAACAGGTTCGTCTATGCCTCTACGTGCAGCGTGTACGGGACGATGGATGGGAATAAACTACTGGACGAAAATTCCGCCCTCAATCCGGTTTCGCTCTACGCCAGGTCCAAGATACATGCCGAGGAGGGGATACTAAGCCTCATGGACGAGAACTTCTCCCCGACCATATTGCGGATGGGGACATTATACGGCTGTTCGCCGAGGATGAGGTTTGACCTCGTAGTGAATACAATGACTAAAACAGCGGTGAAGTCAGGCAGGATATCGGTCCATGGAGGCGGTAAACAGTGGCGTCCTATGCTGCATGTCGACGATGCCGCCGAGGCCTACATAAAATGTCTGGAGGCCCCTATTCACAGGATAAGAGGCGAGATATTCAATGTCGGCTCGGAAGACGAGAACTACAGGATAATCCGCCTGGCAGAGATAGTGAAGGGGTGTGTACCGGGCTCGAAGCTGGTAATGGAGGGGAAGGCAAATGATCCGAGGAACTATTCGGTCTCATTCGCCAAGATAAGGAAGGCCCTGAAGTTCAGGCCTGTCGTCAGGATGGAGAAGGGCGTCATGGACATAAAGAAGAAGATAGGCGAGGAGATCGATAACGTGGACGATCCGAAATATTATAACGTGGAATACAGCCAATGAACCATAAAGAGAAGCCGGCGATATTAGGCGGAAAACCCGTTTTCAAAGAACCGGTCCCCATTACCAGGCCCACTATCGGCCGCATAGGGCGCCTGAAGAAAGCGTTTGGGGAGATATTGCGCACCAGGATGATCACGAACTCGGATTACGTCAGGCGTTTCGAATCGAAGCTGTCGAGGCATATAGGGGTAAAACACGCCGTTGCACTTTCCAGCTGCACAAGCGGGCTCATGCTGATAATGAAAGCGCTTGAGCTGAAGGGTGAGGTGATAATGCCGAGCTTCACCTTTCACGCTACTGCCCACGCGGCAGTATGGAACGGCCTTAAGCCGGTATTTGTCGACTGCAATATAGATACCTACAATATTGACCCGGACGAAGTGGAAAGATCCATCACATCCAGAACGTCGGCGATAGTCGCAGTGCACATATTCGGGAACCCGCCGGACATAGGAGCCCTGACCAAGATAGCTAAAAGGCACGGGCTGAAGCTGGTCTTTGATGCCGCCCACGGCCTCGGATCCGCATATAAAGGGAAGAGGGTGGGTTGTTTTGGGGACGCCGAATCGTTCAGTTTGAGTCCCACCAAACTTCTGACCACCGGCGAGGGCGGCGTAGTGACGACGAATAATGACCGGATCGCCAATTTCGTCCGTATGGGCAGGACGTATGGGGATCCTGGTAGTTACGATCCCGCGTTCTCGGGCCTCAGCTCGAGAATGACGGAGTTTTCCGCGCTGCTCGGTATCGAAGGGCTCGACCTCCTGGAAGAAAACGCAAGACGGAGGAACAGGCTGGCCGGATTGTACAAAGAACTGTTATCCGGGATACCCGGCCTGAGTTTTCAGAAAATAGATAAAAGCCTCCGGTCGAGCTATAAGGACTTCTCGGTCCTGGTCGATAAGGATATGTTCGGCTTGTCGAGGGACTTACTCTTTGATTCTTTGGCCGCCGAGAACATTAGCGCCAAAAAATATTTTTATCCTCCTGTACACCGCCAGAGAGCATTCGCCTCTTTCGGCCAGGCCGGCAAAAAGCTAAAAAATACAGAAATACTGTCCGACAACTCATTGAGCCTGCCGCTCTATTCCGATATGCCGGAGTCCGACGTAAGTAAGATATGTCTTGCCGTGCGCCGCTCGCATCGTTATGCCCGGGAGATATCGAAGGCCGAGAGATGAAAAAGATATGTTTTTTCTTACAGACGCCTCTCACAAGACGCGATTATGAAAGATTCGGAGTAGAGTTGCTTAGAAATATTGGGTTTGAGGTATTGTTCCTGGATATGACGGCAGTCATGAATCCTGATTATAAGTCATCAGAAAAGATTGCTACGGATAGTACAGTATACTGTAATACTTACGATGATGCAGATAAATTTCTGAGGGATAGCGGGGATATGTTCGGTATAGACATGATAGGCGCCCGCGTGATAAACGTATTTTTTTACAGGATATTGAAAAGACATAAGGTACGCTATGCCGCTTTTTGTGCTAATAGTATTCCGACCTCTTATTCCTGGAACAGCAAAGGCATGGATCTTATCGGAAATATAAAAATATTATTTGGAAGCATAGTTTGGCGGCTTCCGAATTCATTGTTGGGGCTGCCTACGCCAGATTATGTCTTAGCCGGCGGAGAGAGATATTCTCCAAAACGACCTCAACCCGGCAGTGCCACGCGGGTAATATGGGCACATTCACTTGATTACGATAAATATCTGGAATATTGTTTGAGCGACCGCATTCCTCTTATTGACGGAGGGTATGCCGTTTTTCTTGACGAATATTTTCCGCTACATCCAGATTATAATATAAAAGGCGGTATGCATAAAAATCCTTTTAGCGAGGACAGGCAAGGCGAATATTATACAGGAATGAACAGGTTTTTTTCTTATCTGGAAAACCGTATTGGCATACCTATCGCTATCGCTGCACACCCGAAGTCGAAGTACGAAGACATGCCGGGTGTGTTCGGAGAGCGTAAGATGTTTAAAGGTAAAACTATAGAATTGGTGTCGCGCGCCAGATATGTAATAGCACACGTCAGCACTTCCGTAAATTTTGCGGTATTGTTCAGAAAACCGATAGTATTCGTTACCATGAATGCGATGGAAAGTACGCCTTATGGTCCTTTAATATCGAATTTCGCATCTCAATTTAATGAGAGGGTTGTCAATATAGATCTTGACCCTGCCGGTTGGCCTGCGAAAGAACCGGTTATTGTGGCAGAGGGGCCGTATAAGGAATACGTTAGGCGTTTTATCAAAACCGACGGTTCTCCGCAACTTCCGTTCTGGCAGATAGTGGGCGACAGGCTAAAGGCTTATAACTGATATGACTAAGATGGCAGTATTCGAAAAGTTGAGTTTCATCTCGCTTCCCATCGCGGCGGGTTATCTGGCCATGGGATATGAGGTGGGCTATTTCGATAAGAACGTATCGTCCGCTTTTTCAGTGTTATACGGATATTTTCATCGCACCGGGAAGATCAAGAAAATGCCGCCGGAAGACTTTACTCTTGCGATGCAGTATGAAGCCCATAACGCGGCGCTTGACATCGTAGAGAGCGCATATGAGGTGCGCTTCAGTAAGAGCGGTGCCATAAGGCTTATAGCAAGGATGATGGGTTCCGACCTGGTCCATTCTATTTACAAAAAAGCCCTCCTTGCAAGGATATACGATTATTATCGTATGCAGTCGGTGTTGAATAAGATGGCGGTTGACGCCGGTCCCGGCAGCCGGCTTTGTTTTGTCGCCTGCGATTATATGGTCATGGAGAAGATGACCGCTTTCGGCAAGCCGCGCGGCGGTCTCGATAAACGTTTTTTCATATCATGGTGGTCGCGCATATTGTCATTAGCTGCGGGGATGGGCGGTTATATAGCAAATATATTCTGCCTTTTTGCCTTTCCCGTATGGATATCGGCCAAAGTGAAAAAGGTAGACCGTGACAAGCCGCTGGTAAAGGACTATCAGGCCGGTATCCGCGTATATCAGGGAGATTTCGGGATGTGCGGCAAATACCGCTCCATGGATTTTATTCTCGATGGCAGGGACCTCAATGCCTCGAATGTCCTTTTCTGCGCGGAGACGTATTTGTCCGGGGACTACGTTTCCGAGATAAGAAAACGTGGATACAGCCTTGTTGTCCTGCCGGAGATACTGTGCCGTGTCAGCCGCGCATTCTTAAAGGAAAAGGTATTCAAAGTCTTTCTGCCTTTCTGGGCCCAGTCCATGGCCGCCTCTTTGACGGAAAGCGGTTTTATAACCAAGACGACCGTGACCATATTACGCGATTATCTCCTGTGGTCCAGGTTCCTGGATGAGTTCCGTATTAAGCACTACGCAGTCTACAACAATTATGAACGTGGGCACATAACGAGGAACATCCTCCTTTCGAAGAGGGACGTCACTACCTGGTATTATATACATTCCGGTCACAATCCGGACCTCTTCAATGCCCCGGACGAACCCGATTACAGACATACATTCTTCTCCTATATGTATTATGACAGGTTCCTGTCTTGGGGCGGCAGGGTGACGCGGTATTATTCATCTTTCATTACCCATATTGGGAAGTTTGAGAACTCGGGATGCCTGTGGTCGGAGCATGTGAGGAAGGCGGCGGAGGACAAAGAACTTTATTCCTCAAAGCGAAGGTCTATTCTCAAAAGCCTGGGCAGGGACTCGGGCAGGATAGTGGCCGTATTCGATACGACGGTAGGAGCGGATGCGCCCCTGCAGCTTGAGGACATGGCCGCTTTTGTGACTGGCATAGTGAGGCTTATGGATGAAGACCCTGATATCGTGGTCGTTTTCAAGGAAAAATGGCTGTGGAATGAATTGCTGGAGCGTGAACCCGGGATAGCGTCTTATTATCAGAAGCTTTATGAGCATGCGCGCTGTTACCGTACAGGAGGCAGCAACAGGGACTCCACGGAAGTGATGGCTGTTTCCGATCTTGTCATATCCGCTCCTTTTACGGCACCTACAACGGAAGCGCTCGGCGCCCGGAAAAAGGCGATCTATTTCGATGCCACGAACAGGTTCAGGGGTCGTTTCTACGACACGTTCCCGAAGCTGGTTGCTCATAATTATAATGAGTTGAAAGGCCTTGTACGTTACTGGCTGGACGAGGCTTCGGACAAGGATTTCAGCGACTATCTCGACAGGCATATAAAAGGCAAGATAGACGCTTATGTCGACGGCAGGGGAATAACGAGATTCCGCGCCTTTCTGTGCGGAAAGGAAGAGGCAGCCAAGCATGGTGAAGATAGCTACGCCCATATCGGGTCTTTTTAAAGATAAGGCCGCCGCGCTCTCTATATCGGCGCATTCGGACTGCCTGGAGTTCCGCGACCATAGCCTGGGCTCAGAGCTTAAGAAGCAGGAGATATTTCATTGCGACCTGCAACCTATACATGTTTTTAGCGATAAAGAGACAGGTTACTTGCGGCATGTCAAAAAAAATAAGCCGGGATTGAAGCTTGTTACTTTTCACATCGCTTCATGCTGCGACAGGCCCAGGCTTAAAGGCGGCATGTTCGAGCCAGGCGGCAGGCGTTACACGAGACAGGAGTTGCTGAGGACGGCCGGGCGCAATTTCAGGGCGATAAAGAGGATATTTGGCAGTAAGACGAAGATCGCCGTCGAGAACAACAACTTTTATCCTACGGGCGCGTATAAATATATCACGGACGCGGATTTCGTTTCGGAGATGGTCCGCGGGAATGCCATATATTTCGTGTTTGACATCGCGCACGGCGTGATAACGTCCCGAAACAGGGGGATCGACTACCGCGGATACAAGAGGGCGCTTCCGATGGACAGGGCGGTGCAGTTGCATGTAAGCGCCCCGGGATCGCGACACGGCATTGCCTATGACGCGCATAGGCTGCCGGGCGATAATGAGTATGGGGAGGTCAGGGAGCTGCTGGCGGAATATCCCGGTATAGAATATGTGACCGTGGAGTATTATAAAGGCGCCAAGGATCTTGTCGCCTCACTGGAAAGGATGAGAAGGTTGCTATGAGCTATCTAGACGGACAGTTCGGGCTCAGGGATAAAGTGGCGCTGATTACCGGTGCCTCGGGGCAGCTCGGCCGGCGGCTGTGCGAAAGTTTCGTCAAGGCGGGGGCCAAGGTGGCAGGGCTGGACAAGGTCATATCGAAAGCGAAGACAGACGGCGTCGAATATTACAGAGCCGATATAACGAAGAAGAAGGATGTTGAGGGTGCTCTGGGGCGCGTAGCCGGGAAATACGGGACCATAGATATAATGATCAACAACGCGGGTGTCAGCGTTTTCGAGCCTTTCGAGAAGAGGCCCGAGAAGAGCATAGACCATGTCATGGACGTGAACCTGAAAGGGACGTTCTTCTGCATCCAGTCGTACGTCAATATATTCGACAGGTGTAAGCTGAAGAAGGGCTCGATCGTCAACGTTGCCTCCTTTTACGGCGTCATATCTCCGGACTTCAGGATATATACGGACTGCAAGAGAAAGAATTCCGAGATCTACGGGGCTACCAAGGCCGGTGTCATACAGATGACTAGATATTTCGCCGTCCACCTGGCTTCCAGGAATATCCGGGTGAATGCGGTATCTCCGGGCGGGATATACAATCCCGATAATCCGCAGGGGAAAGATTTCATAAAGAACTATTCGGCGAGGTGCCCCATGGGAAGGATGGCCAGGGACGGGGAGATCGCGGGGGCCGTCATGTACCTTTCCGGTGACGCGGCAAGCTATACGACCGGGCACAATATAGTAGTAGACGGCGGCATGAGCTGCTGGTGAGAGAAGGCGGGTGCGATATGGGTTACTCAAGAAAAGACCTTAAAGATTACGGGCTCGGCACAAATAACGGCATCTACGTTATAGCGGAGATAGGTATAAACCACATGGGTGACATCGACTCCGCCAGGAACCTCATAGGGTCAGCGCGCAGGGCCGGCGCGGACGCGGTGAAATTCCAGACTTATGTGACAGAAAGAAGGACGCATAAAGGCTCTCCGATATTCGATATACTGAAAAGGTGCGAGCTTCCGTTCGAGGCCTTCAGGGAGCTTAAGGATTATTCGAGTTCGCTCGACATAGAATTTTTCTCGACGCCTTTTGACGCCGAGAGCGTGGATTTTCTGGAGAGCATCGGCTGCCGCATATACAAGGTATCGTCGTTCGATGTGACGAACCATGCGCTTCTTTCCAGGGTCGCCGCCACGGGCAAGACTGTCATGATGTCCGTAGGCATGGCCAATATGGGCGAGATACAGGACGCTTACAATATCCTGAAAGGCGGGACCTCAAAGGTCGCGCTGTTACATTGTATCTCCGCGTATCCGTCCAGGCCGGAAGACGCGAACCTGGCCGCGATATATGTCCTGAAGGAAAAATTCGATTGTCTGATAGGCCAGTCCGACCATACGAACGATATCGTGATACCGTTGTATGCGGCCTCGGCCGGAGCGCAGGTCGTCGAGAAGCATTATAAGATCGATGAACGGATGGACTGCGTGGATGCGGCCGTGTCTATTACTGAGAAACAGATGGCCGGGATGGTGGAAGAGATGAGAAAGCTCGATAAGGCGCTTGGAAGGGGCGAGCTGGGGGTGAGGCCCGCCGAAAAAGGCTGCGAGATATTCCGGAGAAAAGCGGGGGCGCGATGAATAAACTTTACGTTTTTCAGGATGGGAGGAAGAATGATTATTCTAAGGAACTGGAGTGCGCTTATAAGACGTACGGCAAGGGCTCTCCGAAGTCGAAATTTCGCGGTATTTCCGTGGACAAGCTCATCGACCACTCCACAGAGGTGATCATATCGAACGGGCTGCCCAAGAACTGGTATTTCATACTGAAGGGCCTCAACATAGTGACGATCACGCTGGACAGGCTGGATAAGCATTTAAATCTGGCCGACATAGTCATAGATTTCAAGAGCCAGGACAGCAACAGGTATTTTACGGGCCCCGATTATTCCATACGCAACAATAAGGACCTGGAATTCGACAGCATAGCGAACCTGATCAAGAAGCTAGAGTGGGACTCGGGGTTCTTCGGTTTCCCCGTGGCCCTGCTCAGCTCGCGCTATCTTACGGAAAACATAATGCACCGAATAGAGAAGTTCATAAAGCGCGAGAATATAAGACTGGTCGAGTATCTCTGCAACTGCCACGACAGCCGGAGCGTCAAGATTGCCGAAAAGAACGGTTTCCATTTCGCCGACATTCGGCTCTCATTCGAAAAGGTCCTCAGGGAAAAGCATGGTCCGCAAATGCCGAAAGCGATACGGTTCGGAAAGGCTGATAAGAAGGATGTGAGGACGCTCAAGCATATCAGCGAGGACCTGTATAAGGACAGCAGGTACTTTTTCGATACCAATTTCAACAGGAGTAAGATAAACGAATTCTACCAGAACTGGATAGAGAAAGCCGTCCTGGGAAAATACGACGATGAATGTTTCTGCCTTTATACGAATGGCGTTCCCGTGGCTTTCTGCTCGTTGAAATATAATATAGGATCGAGCGTCACCATAGGGTTGTTGGGGCTCTCCAACGAATATCAGGGCAAGGGGCTGGGCAAGGTGCTGCTATACAGCATCTTCGATATGCTGATCGACAGGGGGGTATCGAGAGTATCCGTCGTCACGCAGGGGCGTAATTATGCGGCCCAGCGCCTATACCAGAACGTCGGGTTCCTTACCAAGGCCACGGAGCTCTGGTACCACAAATGGATCTGATGGAGAAGATATCGAGGTTTACCCTGGGCGCGGCGCAATTAGGGCTGCCTTACGGCATTTCCGGCAGGCCTCTCGTGGACTCGCCGGAGGACATACTGCGAGCCGCCCGCGAAGCGGGTATAGACACGATCGATACCGCTAAGGCATACGGAAACAGCGAAGAGATGATCGGCCGGTATCTGAAAAAGAACGCGGGATGGTCACCTGATATAATAACGAAGATAAAGATAGAGGGCGCAAGCGCCGCTGAGCTCGTTCGCGAGGTCGAGATGAAGTTGGACGACAGCCTGGAGAAGCTCGGCCGCAAAAGCATATACGGCCTCATGCTCCATAATTACGGAGCGTTAGCCAGGCATAAGCGCTCTCTTGTCGACGCGATGGCGCAGTTGAAAGCGGCCCGTAAGGTAGCCAAGATAGGCATTTCGGTTTACGGCGCCGATGAGCTGAAGATCTCGCTGGGATATGATGAGTTCGAGATATTTCAGGGGCCGGTAAACTTGTTCGACCGCAGGATAACGAGTTCGGGATCGTTGAAAGAGATAGTCCGGCGTAAAAAGTCTTTCTTCGCAAGGTCGGTGTTTCTGCAGGGGCTTTTTTTCATGGATGACGAAGCATTGGCCGGCAAGGTCCCGGAAGCCCGGACCTATATAGGTAAGCTGAGGGGATTGTCCGAAAAATCGGGCATGAGTGTGGCGGAACTGGCATTTTCATATACGGGAAGCATCGAGGGCATAACGAGCCTTGTGTTGGGAGTCAAAAGCAGGAAACAGTTGAGCGATCTGATAGCGTTGTTAAAGACAAAACCCATCGCGCGGGACCTTGCGGGACAAATAGAGAAGATATTCTCGGATGTGCCGCAGTATGTATACGATCCCAGGAGATGGCCTAACGCGGTATGACTATGAAGCGATATAAAACGGCAATAGTAGGGCTGGGGAATATAGCGTGGAAATTCGACGCGAGGGTAAGGTCGGCGGACCCGCTTACTCATGCGGGCGCGTATATGAAAAATCCCCGGACTGTCCTTGTCGGCGGCTGCTCGCCCGACAAGCAGGACCGCAGAGATTTCGAAAAAAGATACGGGGCGCCGGCATTCGCGGGCATAGAGGAGATGATCGGGAAGACGGAGCCCCATATAGTAAGCATATGCTCCCCGTCTGCTCTTCATTACGAGCACGTGGAGTACAGCCTCCGCAAGAGGGTGCCGATGATATGGCTGGAGAAGCCGCCTACATTGACGGTCGAAGATATTGACGGCCTTATATATAAGGTAAGGGCAGCCGGTTCGTCCAGGTTACTGGTCAATTACCAGAGGCGCTATTGCCGGTCTTACGCCCGGCTTAAAGAGCTTTTGGCGCGCCGAGCCCTGGGCAGGATCGTCTCCGTGAACTTGACGTATTCGAGAGGGCTGGCGACCAACGGTTCCCATATCCTTGATATGGCGTTTTTCCTTACGGGAGACAAAGTAGATGCCGTGATCGGGCCTGTCTCTCCGGCTTCCGGGTCTGCCAATCCGTCGTTTATGATGAAACTGGCCGGCGGGATCCCGTGTTCCGTATCCGGCATGGACCTGCCGTATCATTGCATCGACGTATCGGTCACCTGCGAACGGGGGCGCGCTTCCATAATACACGGCGGCATGAAGACCGTCTGGGAGATGAAGGAAGAACATGAGCTTTTCCCCGGGTTCTACAGGCTGCGTGACGCGGCGAAGAACCTTATAGGGCCAGGCGGTTTCAAGGGAAGCATGACTGCTGCGCTTGGTGATATTATTAACGCTCATGAAAAGAGAAGGGAGCCTGTGAGCAGCCTTCGCACCGCCAGACGCTCGCAGCTTGTGATGGAAGAGGTCAATAAAAGGATAAAGGCGGCGGGATGAAGATACTTGCGGTTTCGGGAGATGTAGGCGGGGCCAGGGCCGTAATGCCGGTCCTGAAGAAGCTCTTTGACGAGAAGACGCCGTTCGTCATATCGGATAACGGTTTTCTCGGTAAAGAAGCGCCTGCCGAATGGCCGCGCGCGGTCCTGCCGGATTGGAGCGACAGGGATTCCGTGAAGGGGCTTATTGAAAAAGAGGGCGTCACACTTGTGATCTTCACTACGAGCGTCAAGGACGCTGTGCCTCTCGGCGTTGCCCGGGCCGCGCGGAACGCAGGTTTGCCTGTGATATGCATATTGGATAACTGGATGACCTACCGCAAACGCATGGAGGTCGACGGCCTGGAGACATTCCTTCCGGACGTATATGCGATGATGGACGAGCTTGCCTTTGAAGAGGCCGTAGCCGACGGCCTGCCGCCTTCGATACTGAAGGTCACAGGCCAGCCCGCACTGGCGTCCATCGCGGAGTCCTACAGGTCGATGCGCAGAGAGGACTATGCGGACAAACTGCGTTCCTGCGGGATAATGAAGGATAAACAGCTTATAGTCTTTATCTCGGAACCCGCGGAGAAGGACCAGGGGGCGGGACCGTCATCGACGAATTTCAGGGGTTACACGGAGAAGACCGTGTTGCGGCAGTTGTGCGCCTGTTTGCAGCCGTATTCCGGCCGGATCCAGATAGGTATAGCGCCCCATCCGCGCGAAGACCAGGAGGAATTGAGCAGGTCCTGGGAGGCGTACCGGGGCGGCCTGACGGGCGGTATATTGAAAAATACAAGCGGCAGGGAATCGGTATTCCTTGCGGACGGCGTAGCGGGCATGGCATCCATACTTCTTTATGAGGCGTACCTGGTGGGCAAGCCTTCCATAAGTCTTCAGCCCGGCCTGAGACTGCCGCAGTTAGCCTTTATGAAGAAGAAGAAAGGGTGCCGCTTTCTCGACGATCCGGGATCGTGGAAAGAGTATGTAGACGGCTGGATAGCCGATGTCAGGAAAGCGCCGGGGGCGCACAAGATCGACCCGGAGCTTGAATTTCACCTGAAGGCCTCGGACAGGATCATACGCACCATAAAGGATTCCATGAAGCTTATTAAAAAGAAGGGGGCTTGAGCATGAATGTGGCGATAATACCCGCCAGAGGCGGGAGCAAGCGGGTACCAAAAAAGAATATCAAACTTTTCATAGGCAAACCGATCATAACGTATTCCCTGAAAGAGACCGTGGACAGCGGACTCTTCGATAGGGTCATAGTCTCTACCGATTCGGAAGAGATAGCGGCAATAGCCAGGAGCGCCGGGGCGGAGGTCCCGTTCATGCGCCCCGCCGAACTGTCGGACGATCATACACACATAGCGGACGTCGTAGAACATGCGATCAAGTGGCTTAAGGCGGACGGCTGCGACGTTGAATATGTATGCTGTATATTCTGCACAGCCCCGTTCATACAGAAAAAATATCTAAAGGAAGGCCTTGAGAAGATAAGGAAGACCAAGACCGATTCGGTATTCACGGTCACCAGCTTTCCGTTCCCCATATTGCGGGGGATGAGGATAACCGACAAAGGGACCCTCGAGATGTTCTGGCCGCAGTATGAATTCACCAGGTCCAACGACCTCGAGGAGGCATATCATGACGCGGGGCAGTTCTACTGGCTGGAGGCCGACCGCTTCCTCAAGAATAAGAGATTTTTTACGAAAGACGCCCTTCCGATAATCCTGCCCAGGTATCTTGTGCAGGACATAGATACCCCGGAGGACTGGGAGACGGCCGAGATGCTGTATGAATCCATCCAGAGAAAAGATAATAAAAAAGAGGAGGGAGTAAGAAGATGAAGTTGGCTATTAACGGCGGAAGCCCGGTAAGAAAGAAACTGTTCCCAGGATACAACTATATAGGCGCGGAGGAGAAAGCCGAGGTCATGAGGGTGCTCGATTCCGGAGTGCTGTCCCAGTTCCTGGGGTGCTGGCACGCCGACTTTTACGGCGGGCCCGAAGTGAGGACACTCGAAAAGGAATGGGCCGAGTATTTCGGCGCCAAGCACGCTATCTCGGTAAATTCCTGCACCTCCGGGCTGATATGCGCCGTAGGGGCCACAGGCGTGGAACCGGGGGAGGAGATAATAGTGACTCCGTACAGCATGTGCATATCCGCCGCGGCGCCCCTGTTCTACAACGCCGTCCCCGTTTTTGCCGATGTTGAGGAGGATTACTATTGCCTCGACGCCGATTCTATCGAAAAACGCATCACGCCGAGGACGCGCGCCATACTGGTCGTGGACCTTTTCGGCATGCCGTATGACGCCCAGAGGATAAACGCCATCGCGAAGAAGCACGGCCTGATAGTCATAGAGGATACCGCCCAGGCGCCCGGCGCCCTGAATAACGGCAAGTATACGGGGACGCTCGGACACATGGGAGTCCATTCGCTGAATTATCATAAGCATATCCATTCGGGCGAAGGCGGCGTCATCCTGACCAATGACGACAAGCTGGCGGAGAAGGTCCAGCTGATACGCAACCACGGGGAGGCCGTCGTCGAGAAAAAAGGAACGAAAGATATAGTGAACATCATCGGGTATAATTTCAGGATGACGGAGATGGAGGCGGCCGTAGCGAGGTGTCAGCTCAGGAAGCTGAAGAAACTCTTATCCGATCGCCAGGACAACTGCGCCTATCTGAACGAAAAGCTCGGGCAGGTCCCCGGTATCGTCCCGACGAAGCTGAGGAAGGGATGCACGCATTCCTACTATGTCCATCCCCTGAAATATAAAGAAGAGGTCACCGGCGTGCCCCGGAACGTCTTCATAGACGCGGTCAGGGCGGAGCTCGCGCCGTTGGCGCTGCGCGAAGGCGAAGGCGTAAAGATAACGTCCGGTTACTGCAGGCCGCTGTATTTACAGCCGATATTCCAGAAGAAGATCGCTTACGGGTCCAAGGGTTGCCCGTTCACAAAACCGTGGTATGAAGGCAGCGTAAGTTATGACAAGGGAATATGCCCCACCGTCGAGCGCCTCTTCGAGAAAGAGCTGTTTATCCACGAGATGATAAGCCCCCCGATGACGAGAGAGGACCTTAACGATGTGGTCAAGGCATTCGAGAAGGTATACGAGAACAGAGAAGAGCTAATGCAGAAAGCAGCAGGAAAGGAGACAGTTAGATGAAGTTGCTATTCGTGATGTATGACAATGAAGGGCCGAAAAACAGTATGCCGGTCGGGCCGTGCTACGTGGCGGCCTATGCCAAGGAGAACGGATACGGCGATATAGCCTACTACAGCCAGGATGTTTATCATTATCCGGAAGAGCATCTTACGAAGTATCTTGATGACAACCGTTTCGATGTGGTGGGCATCGGTTTTTGCGCCGGCTATTTCCAGCTGAAAAAGATCAAGATGATATGCGACGCCATCCACAAGTCGAAACACAGACCCTTTATAGTGTTGGGCGGTCATGGGCCGAGCCCCGTGCCGGAGTTTTACATTAAATACATGGGCGCGGATGCCACTGTTTCGGGCGACGGAGAGCTGCCGTTCCTGAATCTTGTGAAGGCGCTTGAGAACAAGACTCCTCTTAGCAAGGTAAAAGGGATATCCTACCGGGACGGCGATAAGGTGGTCGTGAACGAACGGGAAGCGGCCATAAAAGACCTGGATAGTCTGCCGTTCCCTCTTTACGAACTCCTGCCTATGGAATATTATCTTGCCGCCAAACTGGCGGGCCAGAGCGCTACAGACCGCATGATATATCTTACGCCAAGCAGGGGATGTACGTATAATTGCAATTTCTGCCAGCGGCTTGAGCCCGGGATCCGCCTCAGGTCTCCCGGCAACATAGTAGAGGAGATAAAAAAATACAAGAAGGACTACAACGCGACGTTTATACATTTTGTAGATGAGCTGTTCATGTTAAGCAAGAAACGTATCTATGACCTTACGGAGGCATTTCTGAAGGCGGACCTTAATATAAAATATTTCTGCACGGGGCGCCTCAACATCGCCGATGAGGAGATACTCGGCATGATGAAACGCTCGGGTTGCGCATATATAGACTACGGCATAGAACAGTTCGATAACGCTGCTCTCGCTGCCATGGATAAGCAGCAGACCGAGGATGATATAATCCGCGGCATAACGGCGACACAGAAGGCCGGCATCAACATCGTATTTAATATAATATTCGGCAATATCGGGGATACGAAAAAAAGCCTTCGTAAGTCGATAGAACTGCTGAAGAAATACAATGATTACGGCCAGGTCAGGGCGATCAGGCCGGTAACGCCGTATCCGGGCTCGCCTCTTTATTATTATGCCATAGATAAGGGGCTTCTTAAGGGGCCGGAGGATTTTTACAGGAAGCATACGAATCTTGAGCTTCCGACGGTGAACTTCACCAGCATACCGGACAAAGAGTTCATAGACCTGATGTTCGAGGCTAATAAGGAAATACTTCACGACCACTACGACCATGTAAGAGATGAGACCATTGAAACTTTCCGGAAGGTCTATTATGAGAAGGACGCGAGTTTCAGGGGGACGAGGCATTAGAATATGAAGAATAAGGCCGCGGAAAAGGAATGGAAGCAGCTACGGTATACCAGGGACCCGGACGAGATGATCGCCGGTGTAGTGGGTAAAGAGTATATGGAATACCGCAAGCGCTGGGAGCGCGCCGGCCGGTTGCAGGTGACCGGCAAATATCCGACGCATCTCGATTTCGAATTCCGGTACGGGTGTAACTTGAAATGCCCCTATTGCATACTCCAGATAGGGTCCTCGGAATTGGGCGAAAACCACCCTTATCACATCAGGAATAAGTCGCTCAGCATCACGTTCGAGAAGTTCGAGGAGATACTCAAAGAGGGTATATCGCATGGGCTTTCGTCCATTACGATAGGCGGCAATAATGAACCCCTGCTGACGCGAGATGTCGCCAGATACATAAAACGCGCCAGGGAACTGGGCATAGTAGATGTAATTATGCTTACCAACGCTACATTGCTTACGGAGAAGATCTCCGCAGAGCTGCTGGATTCCGGAATAACCAAGATATATTTCTCCCTGGACGCCATACGGCAAGAGACATACAGGATAGTGCGCAAGGGCGGCGATTTCGGTAAGGTCATGAAGAATATAGAATATTTCCTGAAACTGAAGAAAGAGAAAGGGCAGGTCCTGCCGATAACCAGGGTCTCTTTCGTAAAGAATAAGCTGAACGAGGCCGAAGCGGAAGAGTTTGCCGAGTACTGGAAAACAAAGGTCGATTTCCTTTGCTTCCAGGCGTTCGTGACGCCGGCCTACGGGTATTCGGGCTATGAGACGCTCCGGAAAAAGTTCCAGATGGAGAACAAGGAGCTGAAAGAACCGGGCGTCTGCAGCCAGCCTTACCAGCGCCTGACTATTTACAGCGACGGGTCCGTGCATCCCTGCTGCCGGTGGTACGGATCGACCATAATCCTGGGAAATATTAATTCAGAGAGTATCTATGATATATGGAATTCCGCAAAGATGAAAAAATTCAGGCTTGCGGTAAATGACAGCGTTCCGGATAATGTGCCCAAGGAATGCCGGATATGCAGGAAGACTATCTTTGGTGAATAGATAATGGCCACAGCGGAACATAAGATAAAAAATATATTGTTCTACCTTATACCTTCTTTCATAGGCAACGCGCTGCCTTTTATCACGCTTCCTATAATAACGCGTTTCCTGTCGCCGCAGGATTTCGGCATATCGGCTCTTGCTATGAGCACGACGCTGATCATAGCGAATATCCTGGTATGCAATGTCGATACGGCGGCGTACCGGTACTATTTTGAATACAGGAAGAACGCGAAAGAAGTGGCGGGATTGATAAATACGAGCCTGGCGTATATTTTACTGGTCGGCGTCGTCTCCATTCCGATCGTCTATTTTGCCAGTAACGCTATTTCGAGGCTTATTATAGGTTCTGCGGAATATGCGCAGGCTTTATTCATTTCGTACATAAGCGCCTGCCTTTCCGTGCTGGTAAATTTTTATCTGATGTTCTACCGGAATATGGAAAAGGCCAAAGATTTCTCTTATTTAAAGACAATCCAAACGCTTATAGGCACGATACTTACTCTGGTATTGATCATAAAATTCAGAATGGGTTATATGGGGCTCATATACGCGACGTTCGGATCGTTTCTTATCGCGTTCCTGGTAGTTTCCGCGCGGTTCATGATAGATTTTCCTTTTCATTTCAGGGCTAAGATGCTTATCGATAACCTGAAATACGGGATACCGCTTTTGCCTAATATGTTCAGCGGCTCCATATACCAGTTCTTTGATAAATACATGCTGCAGAGGATCGTCTCGCTGTCGAGCACAGGCATATTCAGTATAGCGCAGAACATATCTACGAGGCTCTTCACGTTCATGACCGCGGTCCAATCGACGTTCGAGCCGATATTCATGAAAGACATGTTCGACCGCGGCGCCGAAGGGGCGAGATCGGTCGGAAGGAATTTCACGGTATTTACATACATATCGCTGTCCGTCATCCTCGGCACTATATTGTTCGGGGAGGAGATAATCTATATCCTGGCCCCGAGCAGCTATTATGGGGCTATAAATGTTTTCATGATCCTCCTGGGCGCTATATCAATGCAGACATTCGGCAAGATCGTCGGGCCGCAGCTGGCATATCCTAAAAAAGCCTATCTGTCGTTCCCCATAAGCCTTGCGGGGCTGGCAGTCAACATATCGCTGAACCTGTTCCTTATACCGAAGTGGGGGGCGTCCGGCGCCGCGTTCGCTACATTCGTTACCATCGCTTTGAGTAATGCCATATCGGTCTTCATAGCGCAAAAATTCTACAAAATAGAGTATGAGAAATTTTTCCTGCTGCTTATATATTCGAATGTTTTTATCAGCACATTCCTGCTGATATATATGAGGCTGATTGACGCCCCGATCCTGCTTAAGTATGGGTTGAAGATAGCGTCGTTGGCCGCTTACGCTTATGCCGGAGTAAGGGCCCGGATAATTACAAAAGGCAACATCAGGATCGTTATGAACATATTAAGATTAAGAACCTCTACTGAAAAATATGTAGAGATATAGAAAGGACCGATCATGATAGACCTGAAAGCCAGGTTAAAAGCCAATAAGCTTACTATAGGATCCTGGATCACGCTTGCGTCCCCGGCCATACCGGAGATCATGGCCCGGTGCGGGTTCGACTGGCTCACAGTCGATATGGAACATTCGGCTATAACCATCGAAATTGCCCAGGACCTTATACGGATCATCGGGCTGTCAGGCGTCGTGCCTCTAGTGCGCGTCGGCAAGAACGACCCTAATCTAATAAAGAGGGTCATGGATGCCGGTGCGCACGGCGTGATCGTGCCTATGGTGAATTCGCCGGAAGATGCCGAGAGGGCGGTCAGCGCCGTCAAATATCCGCCTGTCGGGAAGAGGGGCGTCGGCCTTGCGCGGGCGCAGGGGTACGGCCTTGAATTCGGGAAGTATAAAAACTGGGTCAATAAAAAAAGCGTAGTTGTCGTCCAGGTAGAGCATATAGACGCGGTCGAAAGCCTAGAAGGCATACTCGCGACCCCGGGGGTGGATGCTTTTATTGTGGGACCGTATGACCTGTCGGCTTCGCTGGGAAGACCTGGGGAATTCGAACATCCCGACGTCAAGGCGGCGCTTAAAGAGGTGATTTCTGTATCGAAACGGATGAATAAATGCGCCGGGTTTCACGTCATCCCGCCGGACAGCCGGCTGCTTGCTAAAAAATCCGAAGAAGGCTATAGGTTCTTAGGGTTCAGCCTCGATACGCTCTTTTTGGGCCGGTCATGCATGGATGAAACAACCGCCGCGCGCAGGAAGATGAGGAGATAAGAGATGAATATCGCAGCTATAATACCCGCCAGGATGGCGTCGACAAGATACCCCGGAAAGCCCCTTGCCAGGATACTCGGCATGGAGATGATAGGCCATGTCTATTTCCGCAGCCGCATGTCCAAGCTCCTTAACGGTATATATATAGCCACATGCGATAGCGAGGTGAGTGATTACGCGAAATCGATAGGCGCGCCGTACATCATGACAAAGGATACTCATGAGAGGGCGTCCGATCGCGCGGCGGAGGCTATGCTTAAGATCGAGGCGGATACCGGAAAGAAGCTGGACATAGTCGTGATGATACAGGGCGACGAGCCGATGATTGCGCCGGAAATGATAGACGAGGCCGTGAGGCCGCTTGTCGAAGACAGCTCGATACTCGTGTCGAACTCCATGGCCGATATCATGACCAGGCAGGAGCAGGAGGACCCGAACGAGGTGAAGGTCGTTGTCGATAATGACGGCTTTGCGTTATACTTTTCGCGCGAGCCGATACCGTCATGGAAGAAAGGCGCGAAGGCCGTGCCGATGCGCAAACAGGTATGTATAATACCTTTCAGGAGGGATTTTCTTTTGAAGTTCAACGGGCTTAAGCAGACGCCGCTCGAGATCGTCGAGTCGGTCGACATGCTGAGGGTCCTCGAAAACGGATATAAGGTAAAGATGGTCCCGACGAAATATGTGACGTACAGCGTCGATACGCCGGAGGATCTAAGGACCGTCGAAGAGGCCATGAAGGGCGATAAGCTCCTGGCCGGGTATTTCCGGGCCGCAAAGGCAGGGAGGGGGTAGCCGTATGGAAAAGGTCTCCGCGCTGAAAATAGAGGACTTTAAGGAAGGCAAGAGCTATTCGTTCGAAAAGACCGTGACGGCCGCGGACATCGACGTCTTTGCCGCTATAACGGGCGATATCAGTCCTCTGCATATGAGCGATGAGTTTGCCCGGGCTAGAGGGTTCAAAGGCAGGGTCGCGCACGGCGTGCTCCTCGCGGGATTTGTGTCGAAGATTATAGGCGTGGACTTTCCCGGCGAGAACTGCCTCCTACAGACCATGAGCCTGAAATTTTCCACGCCATGTTACGCCGGAGACACATTGCGTATCACCGCGTCCGTCAGCCAGGTTTCAACCGCCGCAGGCGCAGTGGTCCTTGATATAGTGATAGAAAATGCGGCAGACCGCGTAACTGTGGCAAAAGGGAAAGCGCAGGTAGGTTTTACGAAGACGACAGGAAAATAATGAAGGATATAGAGTTCATTTTTATAGCGCAGTCGGAGACGATCGATTACGGAGGGTATTCAAAGCTGCCCGCCGACAGGATCGAACTTTACAGGGATCTCGTCTATCCGCGCATGGTGTATTTTAAGGGAGCCTTCCGTTCGCATCTCGACCTGATAAATTATTTTACGGAAGGAAAATTCTTTAACGAGGCAGGATACGCTGAGCGCCGTAAGCTTCTTAACATGTGGAACCTGCCCGGCATGAACAGCCTCCATCTTGCGAACTACCTCGCGCAATACGGCATTGCGGCTAAGGTTATAAATAATTTCGACGCGGAATGGGATATATTCCGCGACGCGTACGGATCCGCGAAACGCCCTCCGATCGTCGGCATTTCGACTACGTTCCATCTTTCTTATATGGAGGCTAAGCGTATCGCAGGAGAGATAAGGAAGGAATATCCGGACGCTGTCATAGCGCTGGGCGGCGCATTCGTGAACGAGCAGTCCATAAACGGGGAACTCAGGGACATGGAAAAGCCTATGCGCAAATACGGCATAAATTACATACTCCATGCGTTCAATTCCGAGGCCGATCTGAGGGACCTTGTCCTGGCCTCAAGAAAAGGCGCGCTGCCGGGCAGCGTTAACAACCTCGCCTATCTCGGCGGCGGCGATCTCAAGTCCTGCGCATTCGGGACGACGGGGACGAAATGGAACGACCCTGTCCTGGAGGATGATCCCGAGTTATGGGATAAGCTGGATATGAAGTTCGTGAACCATACCGTCCAGACGAGGACTTCGTACGGCTGCCCGTTCTCCTGCGCGTTCTGCTCATATCCGAAGACGGCGAAAAAATTCTGCCAGATGGACATCGATGCTGTCGAAAAACAGGTAAATGGGCTTCTGAAGATTCCGGGCGTCGATAAGATAATATTCGTCGACGATACATTTAACGCGTCTCCTGCCCGTTTTAAGGACATATGCCGCAGTCTCGGCAAATATAATTTTGAATGGTTCGCCTTCCTGCGGGCCAACCTTATAGATGAGGAAACGGCAAGGCTGATGGTCAGGTCCGGATGCAGGGGCGTCTATCTCGGTATAGAATCGGCCGATGACGCTGTGCTGAAGAATATGAACAAGAAGGCCACGCACTCTCAATGTCTCGAGGGCATAAGGTTTCTGAAGAAATACGGCGTAACTACCGTGGCCGCGTTTATAATAGGTTTTCCGGGCGAGACGGAAGAGACCCTTAAGGAAGATGTAGAGTTCATAGAGTCGAGCGGGGTCGATTTTTACACCCTGAAGGAGTTTTATTACATGAAGCATACGGCCGTATACGAGGATCGCGGCCGGTTCGGCCTGTCGGGCATTGGGAACAAGTGGCGGCACGATACGATGGATTACAAAAAGGCGCAAGCTGCGAAGATAGATATGTTCAGGTCAATCAAAAACAGCGTATATGTCGATGCGGATACGAGCCTGTGGTATATAGCTTACCTTTATGACCAGGGATACGATATAAGCCGGACAGCGGCGGCACAGCGCCGTATAAACGGCATCGCGGCCCGGCAGATAGACGGTATGACGGATGATAACGACAGGCTCTTTAAAGAGCTAGGCGAAATATTATCGAAAGAGGCGGTGCGCAAATGAACGGTCAGGATAAAAAAGAAGCCTTGAGGAAGGTCAAAGAGGACATCAAACGCTCCGAATATAAGAGCGCATTTTCGCGCCTCGATCTCATAACCAGCCACGACGACGATTTTGTCCTGCAATCGAGGTATGCCGCCCTTTTCAGATCGATCAGGACGGAAGGCCTCGATCTTAAAAAGATCCGTGTAGCGGTGCTTGCGACCAGCACCGTCAGCCATTTCAACGATATATTAAGGTACTGGCTGGCGAAAGAAGGATTCGACGCCGACATATACGAATCGGAGTATGATACTGTCAGGCAAACGATAATGGACAAGAACAGCCCCCTCTACGACTTCGGACCGGACATAGCCGTGATATTTACGAATTACAGGGATGTCGCGTTCGATGTGCCGCCGGGCAGCTCCCGCGAGGAAATTAAAAGCGCGGTTTCGTCGGCGGTCCGCGATGTAGCGTCCCTCTGGGACGCGCTTAACAGGAATTCGAAATGCCATATAATACAGAATAACGCGGACCTGCCGTACCACCGCACTTTCGGAAACTTCGAAGGCGCGGCACCATGGACGAAGATCAATGTCCTGAGGCTGTTCAACCTTGAGCTCGCCAGCGCGGCCGTGCCCGGCGTGACCATATTCGATCTCGATTTCGTATCGTCGGCGTACGGTAAACGCAAATGGCATGACGCCGAGTATTGGTACCATTCCAAACACGCTTTCAGCCTGGATGCGACAGGGCTGGTCGCACACGACCTGTCTAAGGTGATAGGCTCGATAAAAGGGCGGGCAAAAAAATGCCTCGTCCTCGACCTCGACAATACCATCTGGGGCGGAGTAATAGGCGATGACGGTATCGAGGGCATCGCGCTCGGCAGCGGTCCCGACGGCGAAGCATTCGCGGATTTCCAGCGGTATCTCGCGCTCCTGAAGAGACGCGGGGTCATACTTGCCGTATGCAGCAAGAACGACGAGGAGACCGCCAAAGAGCCGTTCCTCAAACACCCGGACATGCACCTTAAGCTGGAGGACATGGTCGTATTTAAAGCGAACTGGGATGATAAGCCGTCCAATATAAGGCAGATAGCGTCAGAGCTGAACATAGGGCTCGACGCAATAGTCTTCGTCGACGACAATCCGGCCGAGCGGGAGCTCGTGAGAAGCACTCTTCCGATGGTGAGCGTCCCGGAACTGCCGCCGGACCCGGCCGGTTACGTCCACGCGTTGACAAGCCACTCATATTTCGAGACGGTCTCATTCTCCGACGAGGATAGGGCTCGGACCGAATATTATAAAAGTAATGTCACGCGCCTGGGGTTTCAAAAGCAGTTTACCGATCTCGCCGATTATCTGAAGAGCCTTGGCATGGAGATGGCGGTATGGACATTCGACGATTTCAACCTCCCCCGTATATCGCAGCTTGTGAATAAGTCGAACCAGTTCCATCTTACTACGACCAGATACACCGAACAGGAACTGAGATCGATGCGGGACGACCCCAAGAGGATCTGCCGGTCATTCAGGCTTAGGGACCGTTTCGGCGACAACGGCCTGATATCGGCGGTAATACTTGAGAAGAAGACGCCCGGCGAGGCGGTGATAGATACCTGGGTCATGAGCTGCCGCGTCCTGTCGAGAAGCTGCGAGGAATTTATCTGCCGGGAGATGATAACCCTGGCAGAAGAGGCAGGTGTGAAGAGGATAACGGGTAAGTATATACCGACGAAGAAGAACAGGCTCGTCAGCGGATTATACGAAAGACTCGGCTTCCGTACCGCAGGTCAGGAAGCCGAGGCGTTTCTATGGTCGCTCGATATCGGCCGGGGGACAACGCTTCCGGAGACATTCATAAAGAGGGCCGTTGAAACAGATAGTGTAAGGATGTAAGGAGGGCTATGACCGGCAAGAGGGATTCTATAAAGGAGCGCCTGAACGGGATTTTCAGGGAAGTCTTTGACGACGATACGATCGAGATATCGGATACTATGACAGCGAAGGATATCGCCGAGTGGGATTCGCTGAATCATATAGTACTCGTAGTCGCCGTGGAGAAAGAGTTCGGCCTGAAGCTTAACGCCGCAGAGGTCGGGAAGCTGGAGAATGTCGGATCGATGCTGACGCTCCTCGAAGGCCGCGCTACAAAATAATAACGAGGCACGGATGGATTTCATATCTATTAAATTTGCCGTCTTTGTAATGCTTGCGCTTACCGCATTTTCGGTCTGTCCGAAAGCGCGCCGCATGAGTGTTATCATGCCGTTTATCAATCTGGCGTTCCTAGCCACGTTTGTGACCGATCTGCGGCAGCTTGCGCCCCTGGGGCTGTTTTTAGCCGCGGGGTTTGTTTCCATAAAGATGATTGAACGTTTTCCGACGCGGGCGAACATGGTAGCCGCGCTGGCTGCTATACTTGCCGTATTCGTATATTTGAAAAAATACACGTTCTTATCGTTCGTTCCGGCCCTGCCGTGGCCGTATCTCATGGTCGGACTGTCCTATATATTATTCAGGGTCCTGCATCTTGCCGCGGACATATACGGCGGCGCGATAAAGGAAAGGATATCATCGACGGTATTTTTTAATTATACATGCTCTTTTCTCACCTTTATCGCGGGGCCTATCCAGCGTTATGAGGAATTCGCCGCCCAGGCCGAAGCCGCCGGGGAGAAGGCCGTTTCGCAAGACCAGGCATTCTCGTCGTTCTCCAGGATGCTGAACGGCCTTCTGAAGATAGCGATACTGTCGCCGTTCCTGCTTGCGATACATAGCGAGTTCCTGAGCCGCGTGGCAGAGACAAGATACGCGCTCACCATGCAAAGCGCATTTATTACATATGTGGGCGCGTCGTTCTTTTACACGCTTTACCTGTATATCAACTTTTCCGGATACATGGACGTAGTGATAAGTATCGGCCGTTTCTTCGGGTTCGATCTGCCGGAAAATTTTAATAAGCCGCTTTCGAGGTCGCGCAGCTTCCTCGACCTTTGGTCAAGATGGCACATGACCCTTTCGGACTGGTTCAAATTTTACGTGTTTAATCCGCTTGTGAAATTCATGACATACAAGCGGGAGAACCCGGCGCTGATCCCATATTATGCCGTCGCGGCGTTCTTCGTAACATTCCTTTTAATGGGGATATGGCACGGCACGTCGTATTCGTTCGTCGTCTTCGGACTTTTTCTCGCTTTCGGCACGAGCGTCAATAAGCTTTACGACATAGTGATGCGCCGTCTCGTCGGGAAAAAGGCGTATGGACAGCTGTGCGATAACGGCATTTACGCAGCGATATGTTCCGGGCTTACATTCTCTTATTTCAGCATGGGGCTCACGTGCCTCTGGCTGGATTTTGACAGGCTAATCAGCCTATTTTCCGGGCTTGGGATCGCGGGATCCGCGGTTATCTTTATTTTAGGCGGACTGCTGGCCGCGGCCATTATTGTGTCATACCGGGCTCTCACGACTATAGTTTCAGGTATGCGTAGACTTATCTGGCGGGCCGCTGAAAATTTTTATTTGAAACAGTTAGGTCTTTCGTTCAAGGCCTTTGTGCTGCTGCTCTTCGTGGTATCTAAACTGCAGACGGTGCCAGAATTCATATATAAGGCATTCTGATATGAAAGCTGTAGCAAGACAATTTTTGATACTGGCGGTATTCTTCGCGGTGTGGTATATGTCCGCGATCGCGCTTTCTTACGCTTTTTTTCCGCAGACGGTGATCCCGAAGCCGGTAGATACTCAGGAGGCGGATCGTACGATATACCAGGTGCCGTCGAGATACATTACGATGTGCATGCCCAATTTCGCGAAGTCGGCGGATAAGAAGATATTCATAGTGGGCTCTTCCAATGCGCGGGAGGGATTCCGGCCGGAGGAGCTCGAGGAATATGCGCCCGGCCGGGAGATATTCAATCTCGGCATGGGCTCATCGAACATCACGCAGGCGCGCGATACGGCGGATCTGGTGTGCGCAGTATTCCCGGAGTCGTCCATAAAGGGATCCGTCTTCGTCCTCGGGATATGGTACGGCTTATTCGTGACGGACGATATGCGCTGGGGCCGAAAACCGCCGGATCTGGTAACGGAGGAAACGCGCTACGGTCTCTACAGGACGTCCGGGGATGAAGTCAGCCTTTCGGTCAGGCCGGAGCTCTTACCTTATATAGTGACGATACTGCGGCCGTATCTATTGCTGCATGCGCCCATGTACAAGTTCTATTCGTTCGTCGAGGATCTTAAGACTTTTGCGCATAATGTGCTCAGGGAGAGGAAGATCGACCTGTCGGTGTTTAGGCCCGGCTATCCGGTGGTCGATCAGGCATATAAAGATGCTGCGCTCAGGCGTTGGAGCGATTACATGGGGCCGCGTATAGGCCGCCTGCAGAACGAGCAATTCGAAAAGCTGCTTGAGCTGTGCCGGCTGCTTGATAGGCGCGGTGCGCGACTTGTCATAGTCGATATGCCGCTTCCCGCGTGGCACAGGAACGCTTCGCCGTTTTACGGGGATTACCGCGCGAAGGTCGGGTATTACATGGAAAAGGCGCGGCGGTCCGGCAATGTCCGCTATATCGACATGTCGGGCATTGCGCCTGATGAAGATTTTTACGATTCCGCCCATCCCAAGAGGGGAAGAACGAAAGGGTGGAGCGCAAAACTGAAAGAGGCAATATTATGAAGATATTCGTATCGACATCGTCATTCGGGAAAATTGACAGGTCTGCCGTCAATATGCTGAAGAAGAAGGGATGTGTTGTTAGCTTCAATCCGCATGGCAGGACGATGAGCGAGGCGGAAATCGGCGCCGCCATAAAGGATGCTGACGGCCTTATAGCGGGAACCGAGCCGCTCACGAGGAGAGTGATGGAAGGCGCCCGCAGCCTGAAGGTCATATCGCGCTGCGGCACGGGGATGAGCAATATCGACATGTCCGCGGCGGGAAGCGCGAACATTAAGGTATTCAACACTCCCGATGCCGCAACATCGGCGGTGGCGGAGCTGACGGTCGGACTTATGCTCGGCATTCTGAGAAAAACGGTTGCTATGGACGCGTCGATCAGGAAAGGCAAGTGGGACAAGTCCATGGGCAGTCTCCTGTGCGGCAAGAGAGTCGGGATCATCGGTTTCGGCAGGATAGGCAGGAGCGTCGCGGCGCTGCTGAAGCCTTTCGGATGCGAAATAGCGTTCGCGGATCCGCGTGTCAATTCCGCGCCCTCCGGTATCCGCCGGATGGGAGCAGGCGCGCTGCTCCGATGGGCCGATATAGTGACGATCCACGTCTCGTCGAAAGATGAGCTGATAGGAGCCAAGGAGCTGCGCATGATGAAGAAGGGGTCGTGGCTTGTCAATGTCTCGAGGGGCGGTGTTGTAAATGAAGATGCCCTCTACGGCGCGTTGAAGGATGCCCATCTTGCGGGCGCGGCGCTGGATGTGTTCGAAGAAGAACCATATAACGGCAGGCTTACTGAGCTAGACAATATAATACTGACTCCGCATATAGGTTCGTACGCAAGGGAGTCGCGGATACTTATGGAGAGAGAAGCCGTGCAAAACTTATTAAAAGGACTGAAAGCGAGGTAACGATGAAGGTCGTTGTATTCGGAGGTTCGGGGTTCATAGGGAGCCACGTGGCGGATGCGCTTAGTCACGCCGGCCATGATGTGACTGTCTACGATATGGTCAGATCACCTTATCTTGCGCACAGGCAAAAGATGGTGATCGGCGACATCATGGACGATCTCCTCGTAGAGAAGACGCTGAAAGGCTGCGATGTTGTCTATAACTTCGCCGGCATAGCTGATCTCGATGAGGCGAGCAGAAAGCCGCTCGAGAGCGTTAAGTCTAACATAGTAGGAAATTCCATAATACTGGAGGGGTGCCGTAAATTTAAGGTAACGAGGTTCGTTTTTGCAAGCTCCCTGTATGTATATTCGAAGGCGGGCGCTTTTTACAGGAGCACGAAGCAGGCATGCGAGCTGCTGATAGAGAATTACGAAGAGGTCTTCGGCCTGAAATACACGATATTAAGGTACGGCTCGCTCTATGGCCCCCGCGCCAACGGCGGCAATTTCATACACAAGATACTTAAGCAGGCGTTCGACGATAAAAGGATTGTCAGGCAGGGCGACGGCGAAGAGATACGCGAATACATACACGCGCTCGACGCGGCGCGTCTCAGCGTCGACATCCTGTCCGACGAATTCGAGAACCAGTATGTCATAATAACCGGAAGCCAGCAGATGAAGGTGAAGGACCTGCTTACGATGATACGCGAGATGCTGAGCAACAAGATCAAGGTGGAATATGTGGAGCCGCGGTTGAGCCACCATTACGAGATAACGCCTTATTCGTTCGCGCCGAAACTTGCGAAGAAGCTCGTGCCGAGGACATACCTCGACTTAAGTCAGGGCATACTCGACTGCATGCACAGCATCTACAAGGACAAGAACCCGCTGCCGTCGTACGACGGTCTCGTAGTGAGCGCTAAGACAAGGAACAACAGAAGATAGCATGACGCGATATATCAGGTTGTCCTATCCGATCACGAAGGATATGCCGCTTTATCCCGGCCTGGAGCCCGTTGTGCTTGAGCCGAAGAGGAGCATTGCCGGCGGCGATACGTCGAACTCGTTCCGCTTTACGATGTCGAACCATGCGGGGACCCACGTAGACGCGCCGAGACACTTCGCCGGGAAAGGACGCGCGATATCCGAATACGGCATGGATGAGCTTATCTTCTCGAAACCGCTGGTATTGGATTGCCCAAAACAGCCAGGCCAGAGGATCGATGCGCGCGACATAGAAAAAGCGCTCCCGGGCGATTGCGATATTCTGTTAATACGTACGCATTTTTCGAGATGGAGGGTCGCAGGTAAGACGCGATACGCCGAAGAGAACCCGTTCCTTGATCCGTCCGCCGCAAAGCTGATAAGGGAGGGATTTGCCGCCATAAAGGCGATAGGCATAGATACCATTTCAATCGCCTCCGCGACAGACAGGGAGCGCGGCAGGGAATCTCACAGGATATTATTGAAGGACGACAGTTTTGGGACAGGACCTGTCCTTATAGTGGAAGACATGATGATCCCCGAGGGGCTATCGCGACTCAAGTCGGTGATAGTGTTGCCGGTCATGGTCGAGGGGCTCGACAGCGCTCCGTGCGCCGTATTGGGGGTAATCGATGATTAAGGCGGTATTTTTCGATTTTGACGGTGTGATAGTGGAATCGGTCGATATCAAGACGGCGGCTTTTGCAAAAGTTTTCAAAGGCGAAGGCGATGAGGTCGTTCAGAAGGTGATCGATTATCATGTCCGCAATACGGGCGTTTCGAGATATGACAAGTTCAAATACATATATAAAGAGATATTGAGTAGGCCGCTCACGGACGCTAAGTTCGGCGAGCTCTGCGATAATTTCGCGGCTATCGTCCTGGACGAGGTAATCAAAGCTCCTTACGTAAAGGGCGCGCTGGAGTTCCTTAAAGATAGCGTCAAACAATATAAATATTTCATTGTATCGGCTACGCCGCAGGATGAGATAGAAGGGATCGTCAAGGCCCGCGGTATCAGCGGCTTCTTTGAGAAAGCGTACGGCGCGCCTACGAAGAAGGCGGACGCGGTGCGTGAAGCGCTGGATTCGTATAAGATAAAACCGCGCGAGGCTGCATACATCGGCGATGCCATGAGCGACTATGCGGCTGCAAAAGAGAACTCGGTAAATTTCATAGCGCGACTGAGCGGCGGCGAGAACGTCTTCGAAGGAATCAGCTGCATTAAGATAAAAGACCTGTCGGTCCTCGATGGGATAGTGAAGGGATTATGATCACGATAGCTTTTGCGGGTAAACTCAAAAAAATGGAAAACGGACTGAGCCGGGGCGCGCGCTGGTGTTATCTTGGAAAAGATATTGCCCTGAGAGCTAAGGTCTCGGCCGTTCTGGGAGAAGAAAAGAGACTTTATCTTAAAGACAGGCTTCATAAGGTGTCGCTGGATATGAGGCAGCCCTATCTCGACTTTGTCGGAGATCTCGGAAAAGACCGGCCCGACAGGCTAAACTGGTGGGCGGGAAGGTTCGCGTCGAAGAGCCATTTTCAGACGGACTTTTTTCTTCTCGTCTGCTATAAGGTGTTGGCGGCGAGCCTGATCGAAGCGAACGGGGATGGCGAGGAGCTTGTCATATTTGTAGAGGACCCGTGGTTGTTTACAGATCTTAAGGATGAAAATTCCGGCAAATCTGTTATCTTCCTGGGGACCCCTGACCTTTTCTTTAAGAAAGCGGCTTTATTACTGAGGGGGATCGCATACAGGAAATTTTTGGTTTTATGGTTTGTCGTCGCGTGGGCAATGGCGCGTTACTACCATGGCGCTAAAAAGCCTAAGGCCCTGGATTGCGGCGGTCCCGCAGTGTGTATTCTGAACCCGTCGGAGACAAGGACGTTCAAGGGCGGCAGATATGTAGACAATTTTAAACCGGGGCTTTCCGAGCTCTATGAAAAGAAGGGGATAGCGTATTTTTACCTGTATCTCTTTAATTTTCCGCTGTCTACGGCAAAATATCTGCGCAGTAATAAAGATATCCTGTGGCCGCTTATATTCGACGTAAAATTTTCGGATGTTATCAAGGCGGCATTTACGAGATGGAGGATCGGAACGCCGGAAGGCGCCAAGGTCTTTGCCATAAAAGGATGCGGCGCAGCAAAGCTTTTGGAAAGGGAAGAGTGGGTCGAATTCTCAAGCATGGGATTCAATGTCAGGCTCGTCCTTTTTAAAACACTGAGCGCTTTTTTTAAAAAAGGATGGTGCCGGTCGGCCATATATGTATTCGAGAACCAGCCGTGGGAGAAGATGCTCTGCATGGCATCCGCCGCCAATAATATAAAGGCTTTCGGCTATCAGCACAGCTCGATCTGGAAACAGTATCTATCCCAGTTTATCGGCGAAGGCGAAAGCGATATCGCGCCGCTTCCTTACAGGATAATAACATCGAGCGGTTATTTCGCCGGCCTCTACAAGGAAGGCGGGATACCCGACGGGAAACTTGCTGTAGGCGGCGCATGGAGATACGCGCATTGTTCGGACCAAGCGGCCCGGAAGGTGCCGTCCGCCGGGTCTGTGGCCGCAAAACCAGTGGTCATGGTAGCCTTGCCCATAGACCGCTTCATAGCGAAATCCATGCTCGAGAGCGTTCTTAGGGAAGTGAAAACAAAGGGGTTGGGCGCCGCGGCGGATTTTTGGATAAAACCGCATCCCGGATTTTTGAAACAGGACAACGACATGGTTAAGGCGATCGTGTCGGGATACCCGATAGTCTCGAAACCGTTCAATGAATTGCTGGATGAGGTCGATATAGTCATATCCTCGGCTTCGACGTCCGGGCTTGAGGCGTTCCTGTACGGCAGGAAGGCCGTGGCCTATGTCGCGGAGAATCTTCTCGCTTCGGACCCCCTGCTTGACATAAAGGACCCGAATGTTCTTATATGGTATGAAGGCGAAGATCTCGACGCAGGTTTTTTTAGACCCAAGAGCTTAAATAGTGAAGGAATGAAGAACAAATATTTCGACAATATAAACCAGGACGTATGGCTGGAATGCGCTAACGCCTAAGGAGAGGTATCGTATGGACAACTTTATCCCTTTTGCTCTTCCCGACATAGATGAAAACGATATAGCCGAGGTCGTAGACACCTTAAGGTCCAATTGGATCACTACCGGCCCTAAGGCCAGGGCATTTGAGGAAGCTTTTTCTAAATATACCGGCGCCCGTTACGCGCTCGCGGTAAATTCGGCTACAGCCGCTCTGCACCTCGCATTGGAGAGCGTAGGCCTAAGGCAGGGAGATAAGGTTATAACGACGCCTTACACATTCGCGGCGACAGCCGAAGTGATCAGGTATTTTAATGCCGATCCGGTATTTATAGATGTCCGGAAGGAAGACTGCAATATCGACCCCGCGGGAATAGAAAAATTCTGCTCGGAAGAATGCGCTGTTAAAAAAGGCGTCCTCTGCCATAATAAGACGGGGAGCGCCGTAAAGGCTATCATACCCGTCCACATAGGCGGCGTACCGTGCGACATGGATGCCATATCCCGGATAGCGAAAAAATATGGCCTGAAGGTTATCGAGGACGCCGCTCACGCCCTACCCGTCTCTTATAAAGGTAAAAGGGTCGGGACGATATCGGATATAACAGCCTTCAGTTTCTACGCCACGAAGACGATAACGACTGCCGAGGGGGGCATGGCCGTTACCGGCGACAAGGCCCTTTACGAACGGATGAAGGTCATGCGCCTTCACGGTATAGACCGCGACGCGTGGAACAGGTATTCCGGAAACGGCGCCGGATGGTATTACGAGATAATAGGAGCCGGTTATAAATACAATATGACCGATATCGCCGCAAGCCTCGGTATAGGCCAGCTCAAGAAAGCCGACTCCTTTTATGAGAAGAGAAAACATATCGCGCAGATATATAATAAAGGATTGAAAGGCATCAAAGGGCTGGAGTTGCCGCCTCACGCGATGGACGGTAGCTCATGGCATTTGTATATCGTTAAGATCGATTCCGATAAGGTATCGCGCGACGATTTTATAAAAAAACTCCAGGAGAAGGGCATCGGGACAAGCGTCCATTTTATACCTCTTCATATACAGCCTTATTACAGAGACCTTTATAAACTTGCCTCGGACGATTTCCCGGTCGCGTACGATTCTTATAAGAAATCGGTGAGCCTGCCTATTTATACCAGGTTGACGGATAACCAGGTCGCTTCGATCGTATCGGCAATAAAGGAGATATTCGCATGAGCCTTTCGATAGTACTTACCTGCTATAATGAAACGCCGATAATATTCGAATCGTACGAGAAGATAGTCGATATGATGAATATCACGAAGATCGACCATGAACTTATCATAGTGAATGACGGCAGCGCGCCCGAGGCGACGGGAAAGATGAAAGAGTATTTCAGGGAGAAGCCTCATACGATATTCATATCGTCGGAAACTAACGAGGGAAGAGGCGCGGCTGTTACCAGGGGCATGAAGGCGGCCTCAAAGGATTACGTCGGTTTCATAGATACGGATCTCGAGATACCGGAGTATTCGCTGCTTACCCTGTATCACGCCATAGTCTCGCAGAAAGCTGATGTAGTCCTTGGCAGGCGCAGTTATGTCATGAGGTGGGGGCTGAACGCGTTCCTCCGCTACGTGTGCAGCCGGATGTACTTCTGGTGCGAGAGCCTGTTCCTGCATCTCGGCTTTCTCGATACGGCGACCGGGATAAAGATATTCGACAGGAGGAAGGTTCTGCCGGTACTGGATCTTGTCCGGGACAAGAGATGGTTCTGGGATACGGAGATCGTCGCGGAATGCCTGTACAATAATATGAAGATAGTCCAGGCCCCGGTATTTGTCATAAGAAAAGAGAAGCCGAGTTCCGTAAGGCTGGTAAGAGATACCCGTAGGTACCTGTCTTCGCTTTACGAATACAGGAAGAGGCACCTGAAAGCGTCGGATGAGAGATGAAGAGCATAAACCACTGGCACCCGTCCATATATTCCTTTTTTATAAGGTTGAGCTATAGGCGGAATTACCGCAAGCGGTATGAACCCATAGTGGATCTTATAGCCGACGGAAGTTCCGTCACGGATGTATGCTGCGGGGACTGCAGGATATACGGATATCTGAAGGATAAAAATGTAAAATATATAGGGCTCGATTTCAATCCGCAGTTCATAGCATCGGCGAGGAAGAAGGGCATAGACGCAAGGATATTTAACGTGTATGACGGCGATATCCCGGTATCCGACTATGTCATGATGCAGGGTAGCCTCTATCAGTTTTACCCGAGGCACGTCGACATACTCCGGAAGATGTACGCCGCCGCGTCAAAGTACCTGATAATCAGCGAGCCGGTAAAGAACAACGCGGACTCGGGTTCCCCGATAATTGCCTCGTTAGCCAGGGCGCTCAACAATCCCGGCGACGGCACGAAGGCGCATCGTTTCAAGGTCGATACTCTTAAGGTCGCGCTTGAACCGTTTCGCAATTTAATAGTGAAGGAATTCCCGGCGGCCGGCGGCATAGATTACGTAGCCGTGATAAAAAAGAATTAAATGAAAACAGTAACCGATAAAGATAGAATGGGGTGGAAGGATATATTATCTTACGTAGTGCTGGCAGCTGCATGCGTATACTGTCTTTCTATCGGCCTCCCAACGATAAATAACAATATAAACGAATCCAATCTTATCAGGTATTTCAATAACGACGAAGGCTGCCACATGGACCTCATGTGGTTTTATTACAGCGGGCAAAAACTTCCTACTCTTCGATGGGATTACGATTACGGACTTGAGCTATTATATCTATCCGACCTAAGCCGGCTTATTTTATCCCGGTTCATACATTTCGAACCGGCTACATTTGTCCTGATATTCAGATGGATCCACCTCATATCCTGGATACTCGCGCTGATTGCCTTGTGGTATTTCGTCGGCCGCCATTTCGGCAAGGGGTGGCAACAGGCTCTTGCGGTCCTGCTTTTGGCGGCCAGGCCGGCTTTTGCCTACGTGCTGACGAACATGAAACCGGAGCCGCTAGTGCTCTTATTCATGATCTTAGGTCTCCATTACACATTGCTCATCGTCGAAAGGCCCGTGTTGAAAAATATCGCGCTGGCATGTCTCTTCGCCGCCCTGGCGTTCCTGACGAAATTCTCGGGGATATTTCTTCTGCCCGGCATAGTATCGGCCATATACATATCAGAGGTCCGTCGTCAGAATGATCCGGCCTCTGCCGTCGGCTGCAAGGCAATGCCTGTCTTCAAAGCCGCCTGGGCGTTCCCGTCGTTAGTGGGCATAGCATTATTAGGCGCGTTGTTGTCGGCGATCCTGTTTTATGTGCGCAAATCGACGGGATCGACCTGGTGCGCCGAATTCGGTTTCTGGGGCAGTATTACCAACAACAAATACCTGCTGGCATTATTCGCCTGCGGCGCATCCCTTGTAATATTATCGGTATTGATAAAGGCGCTGGAGGCGTATGGTCCGGCAGCCGTAAAAAGATTTACGCGATTCATCAACACGGCCAATTCTTACGCGCTGATAGTCTCTTCCATATTTTTCATAATGATCCTGATCCTCGGATTCAGGTGGGTCATAACGCCGCAGTATTTTATCAATACGTATTCGCAGATATTTTGCTCCGCGTCGAACGCATCGGTGGGCCTGGTCGAGGCTGAGGGGATCGTGCGGACGTTTGTCCGGAACCTGACAGACCAGTTCAGGGCCCTCGATCCCATGATCTGCGTATTATTCTTATCGTATGTCATCATCGAGATATCCGCCGCGAGAAGGAATGCGAAAGCGGCTTCTCTTGTCTTCTTCAAAAGGATGGCGCTTTTGTCTTTCCTGGCGATACCGTTATTGTATTCCTTTTCGATGCTGCGCATGGCGCAGCACCACATGCTCCCGTTCTTCGTCGTGATGTCCGTCCTGGGCATACAGGGCCTCGACATGATGATCTCTTCCGGTTTTAGCGGTCGGAGGACGCTTAAAAAGACCGTCGTCCTGTTTGCGGCCATGCTCTTTCTTGCGGATATAGGCGTAAACGCTTTCGAATCGCTGAAGATGCGCATATACGAGTTTCACCAGAAGGACGACGTCGTATTCGATATAGCTCGGTGGTGGAGGGCGAATTATCCGCCGGATACGCTCATAGTATCCGACCACCCGTCGTTTGCGTATTTGCCCATGGAATATAATAACGTAAAATATTTTAAAAGCTATCAGAAGGATAAGGTGGAACGGCTGCGAGAGCTCGTATACAAGTGCCACCCCAGGCTCGTCTACTATAACGAATGGTTGTCGGGGCCGGATAAGATGCCGTTCCCCGCCGAGATATTTCCCGGCAAGGCAGTGCGTTTTGTGAAGATATTCGAGAATGCCGGCAGGCCGTACCAGAAGTGGCCCGGAAGCCGGTTTGTCGTTTATGAGGTATCGGATTAACCATGTATAGACGGATACGAAAACTATTATTTAATTACATCCCCGCGATGCTGAAGGCGTCGGCCCTGCGAAAAGCGCCGTTCTTATATAAGGCCTTTGAGATAAAGCCGAGCTCCGCGAACATCATGCTTACGAACAGGTGCAACCTCAGGTGCATGATGTGCAAGCAGTGGAAGGGGCCGTTTGAGAGGGAACTGTCGGCCGAAGACTGGAAACGGGTGATATCGGACCTTAAAAAGAACGGTATCCGAAGCCTCCATTTTACCGGAGGGGAGCCGTTATTGCGCAATGATCTCCGGGAGCTTATCGCATACGGTACTGAGAACGGTTTTGCCGTGGGCATGACGACTAACGGCATGCTATTGGACGCCGGTTCTCTTAAGGGGCTTGTCGATTCAGGCCTAAGGTCCGTCGCCGTTTCTATCGACGCCCTGGACTCGGAGTATGAAAAGGTGCGCGGTATGGCCGGTTCGTTCGCGAAAGTAAAGAAAGCCGTTTCCGCGATAGGGAACGCGGTCAGGACAAGAGGCATGGACGCCTACATCAATTTTACCCTGATGAAAGGCAACATGAAAGAGTTACAGCGCGTCAAGGAGTTCGCGGACGGGTATAATATCCCCGTCCACGTCTGCCTTCTCGACAGGAGCTCCTCTATCTTCGATATCGAGGAGAATAAAAATGATTTCTGGATAAAGACCGACGATGATTTTAAGGAGCTGAAAGAGCTTACCGCCTTCCTGAAGGACGAGATGACGTCAAATCCGCGCAGCCTCATACTCAATTTTCCCGGAGTGGAATATATCGAAAGATATTTCAAGGATCCGCGGCAGGCCTCCGTACCTTGCGTTGTTTCCCAGGATAGGATATATATAGATCCTTACGGCAATCTTTTGAGCGGCTGCCTTTCAATGGGGACGTTCGGTAATGTCGCGGCGAGATCTTTTGGCGAGCTTCAGAAGGATGGAGAGTACGTTTGCGCGAAAAAGAAGATGTTTTACAAAATCTGCCCCGGGTGCTCCTGCGGTTATATGTACAATATACGCAGCTTTCCCGGGCTTTTAATAGCCGACGTTTTTGCCAGGGCGGGATACCGTTCCTCCTCCGCCAAAACCCGCAAGTAAATCCACCCAGTTATAAGCGCCGGCAACCTTCATCCTGAACCTGAAGATCGTGTCTGTGGGGTATATCCTGATCCGCCTTATCTCAAAATTGTCGCCTCCGCCGTTTGCCATTCCCATGATGTTGCTGTAAGCCCTCTTGTAACCCGCCCTTTTAAGAGCGTCTTCCGTCGTTCCATTAAAAGATCCTGCGTTGCCGAAAGGGTAGGAGAACGAGAGCGGGTTGCAGCCGGTTGCCTCGGCTATCCTTTTCCCGGAAGAGAGCGCCTCATTGTAGGCCTCGCCTTCATCGAGCCCGGACATTACCCGGTGAGTCGCCGAGTGGCTTCCCAATTCTATTCCCGCGGCGGACATCTCCTTCACCTGTCCCCAGGTGAGCGCTTTAGGCGCCTTCCGCCCGCTGAAAAACCGGTCGAAAGAGACCTTCCCGTCGATGTGTCCCGTCGTCAGAAATAATATAGACCTTATGCCGTATTTTTTAAGGATGGGAAAGGCGTTCAGGTATACATTCTCATAGCCGTCGTCAAAAGAAACGACGAACCTATCACGGTATTTGGACAGGTCCGCCATCTGCTTTTCGAAAAGTTCGGGGTCCACGCTGATCTTATTGGGATCGTAACTTGCGTCTATGCGTTCTACGGAATGGTATACGAGGACGGCGCATTTGCGCCTGCTAAACGGCAGCGTTATTATATACAGTAGAAGGCTTAAGGCGTCTTTTATAAGGGTGATCATCTTTTTCTTGCTTTGATGATGTGGTCTATGCCTATGAATGGGCTGGATACGAAATTCATTCTCTTCGTGATCGCGAGAGAGGTCTTCGGGAAGAGCTTGTTCAGGAACGAAAGCCTGAATATATGGAAACGCGATTTCTCGATCTCGAAACCGTTTTTCCTGAGCGAGCCGTATATTTCCCGTCGGGAAATATATCGGGTGTCGTACCCGTATGTTATGGCATTTTCCAGGAAACCCGCCTTAAATATCCGGCGAACAGACCTTAATATGCCGCGCGTGACGCCGTCCAGCTTGTTCAACAGGCTGGTGCCGTTAGGTACGGTGAATATGGCGATGGCCCCGTGTTTAGATACCCTGGCGGCCTCCTTGATCGCTCTATTGATATCGGGAAGATATTCCAATACGCCTACGCATATGACTCCGTCAAAGAAACCATCCTGGAATTTCAAGTCTTCGGCCGTTCCCACGAAAAAGGATGCGTTTTCGAACCCCTTCGTTTTTGCTATGCCTATCATATTTTCGGAGGGATCTACCCCGTAGATCTCATAGCCCGCTTTAGAGAGAATATCGGTATACACGGCGGGGCCGCACCCCACATCAAGGACCTTTCCGCCCTTAAGGCGGAACATATCCATTACTATCCTTTTACGCTCATCGAATATGAAGGATCTCAGGTCAGAGACCTTGTCATAGGCCCTGTTATAGTTTGCCGCTTCAGTCTCGAAATACCCTTTTTTTTCCGCTTGTGCCATAATCAGATCCTTTGTGGCTGCGTAAAATTATAGGGTATTTTATCAACCGGCATGACAATAGTCAATGATAACCTTACGGCGCCCGGTATTAACATATTGAGTCTATATATATATTATGATATAATAACCACTCAAAATAGCCAAATATAAGGGTATGTATAAAGAAAAGTTAGCAATAATAGTTCCTACCAAAGACAGGCAAGACGAGCTTTTACGTCTTTTGGCCAGCGTCTTAAGGCAGGAATATAAGCCTTTCCAGATAGTGATAGTCGATGGAGGGAACTCCCCGGTAGAGAACGCTCTGAAGAGTTACTCCGGCCTCAATATCGACTATGTGCGTAAGGTCCCGCCGTCCCTGACAGCCCAGAGGAACGCGGGTATAGCCGCGCTCGACGGCGGCGTTACGCTGACGGCGTTCCTTGATGACGATATAGTGCTCGAAGACGGATCCTTGGAAAAGATGATGAGGTTCTGGGAAGAGGCCGATCCCGGCGTAGGGGGGGCGTCGTTCAATCTCGTCAATGAGATATACGAAAAACCGTCTCTTATCGAAAAATTTTTTATGGTGAAAGCGGATGAACCGAACGCCATTCTGCGTTCGGGATTCCAGGGCAAGGTAGCGTGCGTAGACCGCACGATACCGGCCCAATGGATGGTGGGCTGTGCCATGGTATTCAGGAAGAATATATTCGGAGAGTTCTCTTTTGATGAGCGTTTTTCGGGCTATGCCCGCTACGAGGACGTCGACTTCAGTTATAGCGTAAGTAAGAGATATAAGATGTATGTAGTCGCCGACGCGAAGGTCAGGCACCTCAACAGGCTGGAGGACGTCAATTTCAGTTTTCCGCTGGGCAGGATGGAGGTCCTGAACAGGCTGTATTTTGTAAGAAAACATAAAGACCTTTCTGTCCCGCTTTGTTATTGGGCGCTCTTCGGTATATTGCTGAATAATATAGCGAAAGGATTATTGAAGCCGGACCGGCGGTATTTTAACAGGGCAAGAGGTAATGTTGCCGGCTTTGTTGTTTCCGTTTTAGACCATGATGTTTTGAATAAGGGCTAAGGCATGCTTAAAGGCGAAGACATCATATGCATCTCCAGTATAGACTGGGACTTTATCTGGCAGGGCCACCAGGAGATAATGACTCGCTTCGCCAGGGGCGGGAACAGGGTATTCTTCATCGAGAATACGGGCGTGCGCGTCCCCACGTTAAAAGACATCCCGAGGATAAAGAGCAGGCTGAAGAATTGGCGTAAAGGGATAGGCGGTATCAGGAAGATCGAGGACAATCTCTATGTGTACTCGCCGCTGGTATTGCCTTTTCCTTATTCGCGCGTCGCGAGGCTGCTCAATAAAATGATAATTTTAGCCGCGATAACCAAATGGCTTAAGGCCATGAGGGTGAAGGCGCCGATAATCTGGACGTTCCTGCCTACGGGGCTGGCGCTGGACATAATGAAAGAGGTGGACCACAAGCTGTTGGTCTATTATTGCATAGATTCGTTCGTATCGAGCTCCTCCGCCGCGAGGAAGATAAGCCATACGGAGCATCTCGTTATAGAAAAGGCCGACCTCGTATTTGTTACATCGATGGAACTCAGGCGGCATTGTTCGCAATATAACGGTAATGTCCATAATTTCCCTTTCGGCGTGAACCTCGAGAATTTCGAAGCCGTGAGGAACGACCCGGGCACGAAAACGCCGGCCGATATGCCTCCCGCAAAAGGGCGCGTCATAGGATATATCGGCGGCATACACAAGTGGATAGATTTCGACCTGCTCGCTTTCCTGGCGGAGAAGAATCCCGGAGACGCTTTTGTATTGGTGGGGCCGGCGCAGGCGGACCTCTCGAAGATCAAAGATATAAAGAACATATTCATTCTGGGCCAGAAGCCCGCCGCCGAGGTGCCTCTCTATATAAAATATTTCGACGCATGTCTTATTCCGTACCTGATCACGGATTATACTAAAAATGTGTATCCGACGAAACTAAACGAATACCTGAGCATGGGTAAACCGGTCGTATCTACGCCGCTTCCGGAGGTCGTGGAATTCAACAAAGCCCACAAGGGTGTGATTTTAGTCGGGCGGGATAACGGCGATTTCGATATGAAGCTCCGCGAAGTCCTGAGCGGCGGGGGCGGGGCGCTTTCGAAAGTCCGGATAACGGAGGCGGAAAAGAATTCGTGGGCGTCTAAGGTCGAAGAGATGTCGTCTGTCATCTATAATGCGGAAGCCGTGAAGAGCGAAAGAACGCAGAAGGACTGGAGCAGTAATTTAAGGCGTATATACAAATCCACGAAGCGGGGCCTGATCAAGGCGGCCGTTGCCGCTCTCCTGATATATCTGGCGCTATTCAAGACAGGCGCCGGATGGTATCTTGGCGAACCTCTCGCGATATCCGACGCGCCTCAAAAGGCAGACTGTATATTAGTTCTCGGCGGAGGCGTGGGCGAATCGGGCAAGGCCGGCCAGGGATATGAAGAGAGGGTTTCGAAAGCCGTGGAACTTTATAAGAAAGGCTATTCCAAAAACATCATATATTCCACAGGCTACACCTATATACTCAAGGAGGCGGATGTCATGTCCGCGCTTTCGGAAGCTATGGGTATCGATAAACGCGATATAGTTATCGAAGACAAGTCCGTTAACACGCATGACAACATAGTGAACAGCGGAAAGATCATGGAGGGGAGGGGCTGGAAGAGCGCCCTAATCGTCAGCTCCAAATACCATATGAGGCGCGTAAAGCTTGTATGCGATAAGTCTATCCCGGGAGACAGGGTCCTGTTCATTCCCACGGCAAGCAGCTATTACTCCGGCGACAACATAACGTTCAGGCATATAGAAGGTTTCCTGCACGAATACCTGGGGATTTTATTTTACAAGATGAAAGGATATATTTAGGATATGCTTTTAGTCCTTGTCCTTGCGTTCGCGGTAAGACTCAGCGCTATATTGGCCCTGGGCCGGCACATCAGCCCGGAATTATGGGAGTACGATACCATAGCGCTCAATATACTTAAAGGCGAAGGCTATATATATCACGGCGTTTTCAACACCGATTACCGTTCTTTCGGCTATCCCGCGTATCCGTATATATCGGCGTTCTTCCATTATATGACGAACAGGAATTATTTCATCCTGGAGATGTTCCAGGTGGTACTGTCGGTCGGGATGTGCTGCCTTATTTACAGGATAGCGAAAAAGATCTTCGATGAGAGGACGGCGATAGTCTCTTCGCTCCTGGTCGCCCTGCATCCGGGTTTGATAGTATACACCACGAAGATACATGAACTGGTGCTTGTCGCGTTCCTGATATCGTTGACATTCTGGCTTATAATATCTATGGACCTCTCCAGGACGTCTAATAACGTCCTGATAGGCCTTCTCATAGGATTCGGAACGCTCACCAGGCCTACGCTGGTATTCTTTTTGCCGGTGTATATCCTGTATGTCTTCGCTTCGGCGCCGGCATTTAAAGGCCGCCTGAAGCAATGCCTGGTCGTAGCTGCGTGCGTTTTCATCGCGATACTTCCATGGACGATACGGAACTACGTCGTGCATAAAAAAATAATATTCATAACCACTATCTCGGCCGAGCAGTTTTGGCGCGGGAATAATCCTCTGGCGTCCGGGTCTGCCCTGACGCCCGGCGGCGACGCCATCATAAACGCAGCGCCGAAGGAATTCCTGGATAAACTTTACGGCATGGACGAGATTGGACAATACGGCTATTTTTACGGCGAGGCCTTCAAATTCATAAAGTCCAACCCGGCCCTTTTTATAAAATTGACGCTTAAGAAATTTTTATATTTCTGGACATTCTCGCCGCAGACAGGGATGAGGTATCCGGCCGCCTGGAAGGCCGTTTACGGGATATTTTACGCGGCGGTCCTGTTATTTTTCGCGGTCGGTTCATGGTTGGCCGTTAAAAAAGGAGGGGCGCTGGTCCCGTACGTCTTATCTATTTTTGCGCTGCTGTTATTCATATCGGCTGCGAACAGCCTCTATTATGTGGAGATGAGGCACAGGTGGGCTTTAGAACTCCTGATGCTGATATTCTCCGCTTACGGAGCCGTGTCCACGGTAGGGTTTTTGAGAAGGAACGCCCGATGGTAAAAGTATTGAGGGTAATAACGAGGTTGAATATCGGAGGGCCGGCGATCCACACTCTGTTATTGTCGAGCTCCCTGAACAACGGCGGCGGTTACAAAGATATCCTAGTTTGCGGGAGGGTGAGCGAATCGGAAGGGGACATGTCGTATCTTGCCAGGGAAAAGAACGTCGAGCCGGTCGTCATAGATGAGTTGGGCAGGGAGATATCGTTTGTGAAAGATACCAGGGCGTTCTTCAAACTGTGCGGAATAATGAAAAGAGAGCGGCCGGCTATCGTGCATACGCATACGGCCAAGGCGGGGACTCTTGGAAGGCTCGCGGCTATCCTGACAGGCGTCCCTGTGCGGATACATACCTTCCATGGGCATGTATTCGACGGATATTTCAGCCCCCACAAGGCAAAGGCTTTTGTATTAATAGAGAAATTCCTGGCGCGTTTTACGAGCAGGGTAATAATGGTGAGCGAAGGGGTAAGGAATGAGATCGTAAAAGAGTTAAAAGTAGCCTCGCCGTCCAAGAGCGTTGTGATACCTCTAGGCCTTGAGCTTGAGCAGTTCCTGGACAGCGAAAAGAGAAAAGGCGCGCTCAGGTTGATGCTTGGCATAGGAGGCGACGTCATGCTCATCGGCATCGTCGGCAGGCTCGTCCCGATAAAGAACCATAAGATGTTCCTGGACGCCGCGAAAAAAATATCGGATAGAAAGCTGTCCGCGAAGGTGAAATTCCTGGTCATAGGCGACGGGGAGCTGAAAGAGGACCTGGCGGTATACGCAAAGAAATTGGGCATAGAAAAGGACGTCATATTCACAGGATGGGTGCAGGACCTGCCCATGGTATACGCGGACCTTGACATAGTGGCTCTTACGTCATTGAACGAAGGCACGCCGGTATCGCTTATAGAGGCTATGGCGTCGGCGAGGGCTGTTATAGCTACCTCGGTCGGCGGTGTAGGCGACTTGATCGCCGACGGATCGAACGGCGTCCTGACCACGGCGCAGGACACGGATGGATTTTCCGGGAAACTTCTCGGCCTTATCGAGGACAGGAGCGGGCGCCTGGCCATGGGCGGCCGCGCCAGAGAATTCGTCAGGGACAGGTATTCGAAGCAGAGACTTGTCGGAGATATAAAGAAACTTTATGAAGAATGCTTGTATGAAAAAAAACAAGCGGGAGGAATAAAGAGATGAGAAATCTTATTACCGGCGGCGCGGGGTTTATCGGTTCGCATCTGGCGGAAGAGCTTTTAAATAAGGGCGAGGAGGTTACGGTTATCGACAACCTGTCGACCGGGGATATTAATAATATAGAGCACCTGAGATCGCATGCGAAATTTTCCTGCCATATCGATACCATAATGAACGAGAAGCTCATGAGGAGGCTGGTGAAGAATTGCGACTGTATTTATCATCTGGCCGCCGCGGTAGGAGTAAAATATATTATAGACAATCCGCTCGTCTCGATAGAGACTAACGTCAAGGGGACGGAGATGGTGCTTGGGCTTGCCAATGAACTGGGCAAGAAGAAGGTCGTCATCGCCTCCACGTCCGAAATATACGGGAAGGACAGGCCCGGCAAGCGCGAGTTTTCCGAGAGCGACGACAGGGTGCTTGGCCCTACCAGCATATCGAGATGGAGTTACTCCTGCACGAAGGCGATAGACGAATTCCTCGCGCTTGCGTATTGGAGAGAGAAGAAACTGCCGGTCGTTATAGTCAGGTTCTTCAACACCTGCGGGCCCAGACAGACGGGAAGATACGGCATGGTCATCCCGAGATTCGTGAAGCAGGCTCTTATGGGACAGCCGATAACCGTCTATGGCAGCGGCAGGCAGACGAGGAGCTTCACGTATGTCAAGGACGCGGTGAGGGCCATAATAGCTTTGGCTAAGCATCCCGGGGCTGTGGGGGAGCCGTTTAATATAGGCAACCCGAACGCCGTCACGATAAAGAAGCTGGCCGAAATGGTGAAGTCGCTCACCAAGTCAAAGTCCAGGATCGTATATGTGCCGTATGAAAAGGCTTACGAAAAAGGTTTTGAAGATATGATGCACAGAGTGCCTAATATCGGTAAGATAAAGAAACTTATAGGCTTTTATCCGGAATACGATCTGGATGAGATACTTGAGAGTATAATAAGTTATTTCAGGGAATAAGATGAATACCGCGGACTCCAAATACAGAAGCTTGAATAAGAGCATCTCTATAGTTATGCCGGCCTATAACGAAGAGCAAAATATTGAAAAGACCGTGAAGAAGTGCGCTCACCTCCTGGATAGCCTCGCGGTCAAAGGAGAGGTGGTAGTAACAGACGACGGGAGCGTCGACAGGACGAAAGAGATACTTAGCGGCCTGAAAGGAAAGATGGCAAACCTTGTGGTCGTTGAGCATAAAGAGAATAAAGGTTACGGCGCCAGCCTGAACGACGCCATCATAGCTTCTAAAGGAGACCTCATAGTCAGCATCGACTCCGACGGGCAATTCGATATAGATGAGCTGCCCTTGCTGCTGGACCGGTATATGGAAGGCCACCCGATAGTCGCCGGTTTCCGCAAAGAAAAGAAAGACTCGTTCTTTAAAGTATTTGCCGACAGATGCATGAACCTTATGGTGAACATGATGTTTGGTTTGAGGTTAAGGGACTCTAACTGCGCTTTCAAATTGTATGAAAGAGATATCATCAAGCCGGTGAAGGTAGAATCCATGGGGTTTTCCGCTCCTACCGAGATAATGGTTAAGCTCAAGACTAACGGGCATTCGTTCGCCGAGGTGGGTATAACCCATTCGGCGAGAGAGAAGGGTAAATCCGCCCTCAAACTTGTGGGCACAAGCTTAAATTTTTTCACATTCCTATTTTATCTGAAATTGAAACAGGGCCTGTACAGGAAGCGCGTGATCAATAACTTTTAAATAGAGAGGCACAAGATGGAAGACAGGAAAGAGAAAAAAATTTCCGGTGTAATACTGGCAGCTGGAAGGGGAGCGCGCATAAAACCGCTCAGCCTGTCTATCCCAAAACCTCTTCTTCCCGTATGCAACAAGCCTATTATGCAGTATCAGATCGAGGAGATGGCCAGGATCGGTATAAAGGATATCATCATTGTTGTCGGCCATTTAAAAGACAGGATAAAGAATTATTTTAAGGACGGTTCGGCGCTGGGGGTAAATATTTCATATGTAGAACAGAAAGAGACGCTAGGCATAGCCCACGCAGTCGGCCAGCTTGAAAGCTATATAAAAAATCCTTTCCTTTTGTGGCTGGGGGACATCTTCTTTGTCTCCAGGAATATAGATATGATGCTGAAGATCTACAGCCAGAGGCGCGCATGCGCGGTGCTTGCCGTTAAGAAAGAGAAGGACGCGGTCCTGGTGAAGAGGAATTTCGCCGTTCTTCTGCATGAGAGCGGGATGGTCAAACGCGTCGTCGAGAAACCGTCGTATTTTCATACCGATCTGAAAGGCGCCGGGATATACCTTTTCGATCTGGATATATTCGACGCGATAAGGAGGACGCCCCGGACAGCCATGAGGGATGAGTATGAGATAACCAGCTCGATTCAGATACTTGTGGAAGACGGTTTTCCCATATATCCCGCCGATGTGATCGAATGGGACATGAATATAACGTACGCCTCCGACCTTCTGTTCTGCAACCAGTCCCAGCTGAAGATATGCGGCAAAAATATGATAATAGGAGAAAATTCCAAGGTGCATAAAGACTCTCGAGTGAAGAGTTCTGTTGTCGGAAAGAATGTCACGATCAAATATCCCGTTAATATAGTGAATTCTCTTGTGATGGACGGCGTGAGGTGGGATTCAAAAAAAGATATCGAGGACTGCATTGTAACAAAGGGATCGGTCATTAAATCAGGCCGCGCGATTAAAGATGAAGAACAGATATAAGAGAGCGCTGGTTACGGGCGGGGCGGGGTTCATCGGCTCGCATATCGTCGACAGGCTGGTCGAATCCGGCATGGAGACGGTGGTGATTGACGATCTTTCCACGGGCAAGAAGGAAAATGTGTCCTCGAAAGCAAAACTGATTGTCGGCAGCATCCTTTCAAGGCGTGACTTGAAGAAGGCCATGAAAGGCGTCGATGTCGTATTTCACAATGCCGCCAAGGTGAGTGTCAGGAATTCTTTCCAGGATATCTATGATGATACCGAAACGAATGTCATGGGCACGGTGAACGTACTTAATGCGATGGCTGAAAATAAGGCCAGGAAGATAATACTCGCGTCCTCCATGGCCGTATACGGCAAGAATAAGCTGCCCGTACCTGAAACAGGCATGCTTGAGCCGGTATCGCCGTATGGTGTAGGAAAATTGGCGTCCGAAAAATATTGTTTTCTCATGAGCGCTTTTTACCGTTTTGACGCGGTGGTCTTGCGGTATTTCAATACGTACGGGCCGAAACAGACTCTAACGCCTTATGTGGGCGTGATAACGATATTCATAAATCGCCTGCTCCGCGGCGAGGCTCCGGTTATTTTTGGAGACGGGAAACAGAACCGCGATTTTATACACGTAAAGGATGTAGCCGAGGCTAATATCCTGGCGATGATGAGCGACTGCGCGCGTGCCGTTTTGAACGTAGGGACAGGCCGGGGGACAAAAGTGTCGGAACTCGCGCGCCTTTTAATAGATGAGATGGGATCGGACCTTAAACCGGAATACGAAAAAGCAAAGCCCGGCGAACTGGCCGATTCCGTGGCAGACATAAGGATGGCTAAAGATACGATAGGATTCATCGCAAGATACCGGTTAAGAGATATGATCGCAGAGACTGTAGGAGTGGTAGCAAACAGCGGTAGAGGCGTAAAATGTTGAAATGGACCGACGTAGCAGAAGCTTTCATAATAACGACAGTTGTTTCCTATCTCATTATGCCGTTCATGAGGATGGTGGCATTGAGGACGAATTTTGTGGACCATCCCAAAGATAACAAGGTCCATGCCCGCCCCATACCGCTTTTGGGCGGCGTCGGAATATACCTGGCTTTCATGATAGGGGCGTTCAGCAATCTTGGCATTTTCCAGGATCCGAGATGGATGGGTATATTTATTGGGGCTACCGTCCTTCTGGTCATAGGGCTCATAGACGACAGGATGGGCATGATGCCCGAGATCAAGCTTCTGGCGCAGATATTGGCGGCTATGGCTGTCGTAAAATCGGGCGTGCGTGTGGAGTTTCTGCAAAATTATTACCTTAATACTGTCTTGACCTATATATGGATTGTAGGCATAACAAATTCTTTCAACCTTCTGGATAATATGAATGGGTTATCCGCCGGAATAGCGGTTATAGCCTCGGGCTTCTTCGGAATAATAATGTTGTCAAGCAACCAGGTGGAGATAGCCGTCATATCTTTTGCGGTGACAGGCTCCTGCCTCGGTTTTTTAAAGCACAATTTTCCCAAGGCCAATATCTTTATGGGCGATTCCGGAAGTCTCGTAATAGGTTTTATACTCGCGTCCTTAGGAATACTGGGCAGTTGGAAGACAAAGTTCCTTACGACGTCGTTGGCTATGCCTGTGCTTGTGCTGGCATACCCGATATTTGATACGACGCTCGTGACTATTATGAGACTTTTGGAAGGGCGCTCAATATTTCAAGGAGGTAAGGACCACTCATCTCACAGATTGGCGCTTTTAAGTTTCAGGAAGCGGAAGGCTGTCCTGGTGATATACATCATCTGCGTCCTGCTCGGATTAAGCGCTCTTGTGATACAGAGGGTCCATATCAGGGCCGCTTTCGCTATAATAGCAGTTGTCATCCTGTTTTTGACGGCGCTGGGCGTAAGGCTGGGCATGGTAAATACGGGCAGGTTCGGCAGAAAGAAGAAAGATAATGGGAAAAGAAAAGACAAGGGCTCGTAATGCAGAAATTTAATGAGATATGCAGTATGACGATAAAATGGTGCCTGTGCGCGATAGTCTTTGCTGCGCCGTTCTCGAAATCGATATCCGAGATAGCTATAGCTCTTGCCATAGCCGTATGGGCGGTGAAGAAAGTATGCAATAAAGATCTTCGCATCCATAAGGACGCCTTGATCATCCCTTTTCTGATATTTGTGGTAACGATCATACCTTCGTTCTTCAATTCAGCATATCCTGCCATCAGCGTAAAAGCCTTTTTTACCAAAGTTTTAAAATATGTATTCCTGTATTTTGTCATGGTTGAATCAGTGGACAGCCTATCTAAGCTTAAAGACATCCTTATCATGGCGGTCGCGTCCATTGTGGTGATAATGGCGGATGGGTTTATACAATTCAACTTAGGCATAGATCTACTGCACGGTTATCCGTCATTTAAGGGCTATATGCCGATCATGAACGTTGACGTCGCGTCGAATTATTTCAAAGGGTTTCCAACCGCGTCATTCCCGTATCCTAACGATCTTGCGGCATGGATATTGCTGGCTATCTTTCCTGTAGTCTGTGTCGCCATATTTGGCCCTAAAAAGACGAAAGCGCGGTATGCCGCATGGCTCATCTCCATAGGCCTGTTTGTCCTATTCTTTTTAACCAAGGCGCGCGGAGCGTGGATAGGATTAGGGCTATCAACCGTGTATATAGCTGTCTCTAAAAATAAGATATGGTTGATAGCTATCCTGGTATTGATGTTAGCTGTTCCGTTTTTATTCAGGATGGAAATGGCGCAGCATATATTTTCCAGAGTAAGCGTCGATGACAGGATAGGCATGTGGAAGACGGGATGGCAGATATTTACGGAGCATCCCGTTACGGGGAACGGCCTCAATACATTTTTCCGGAATTTTCAAAAATACAGGAATGACGCTGATAAGGGTATGAAAGGAAGCTATGCCCATAATTGCTATCTTCAGATGGCCGCCGATACCGGCATTATAGGTCTGGGAGGATTTTTATTCCTCATAGCCGCGTATTTTTTGTCTGTGATAAAGAGCCTCCGGAAGATAAGGGACGATCTTTACCAGTCGGTCCTTTGGGGACTGTCCATAGGCATATTCGCGTTCCTGGTACACAGTTTTTTTGACACCAACCTCTATTCATTGAATCTGGCCACGTTATTTTGGTTCGCCATAGGGTTAAGCGGGGCGATATCAAACGTCGCTCAGGACAAGGGCGTATCAACGATATGAATATTTTGATAATCAATCCGTTCGGTATAGGCGATGTGATATTTTCGACTCCGTTGGTCGCGATATTGAAGATGAAGTATCCTGAAAGTTTCATAGGCTATATATGCAATAAGAGGGCATATGAAGTCCTGAAGACAAATCCCAACCTCGATAAAATGTTCCTTTACGAGAAAGACGACTACAGGCACATCTGGAAGAGGTCGAAGACAGGATGTCTGAAAGAGATATTTTATTTTTTAGATAAGATAAGGAAGGAGAAATTTGACCTGGTAATAGACCTTTCGCTGGGATACCAGTACAGCATGTTAATGAAACTTATCGGGATAAAGGATAGGATAGGTTTTAATTATCGCAACAGGGGCAGGTTCCTGACCAGGAAGATAGATATAGAAGGGTTCCATGAAAAGCATGTCATAGAATATTATCTCGACCTCCTCAGGCTTATTGATATAGATATTTCAGGATATGATGCGGGGCCGAAAGTCTATACCGCCGCCTCGCAAAAAGGTCCGGCAGACAGATTTCTCGAGGAGCACGCTGTCACGGATAAAGATATGATCATAGGGGTGGTCGCCGGCTGCGGCGCAAGCTGGGGCGCAGACGCCGTATACAGGAGGTGGGACGGAAAAAAATTCGCGCTGCTGTCAGATATGCTCATGAAACGGTATGGAGCCAGGATACTTTTACTCGGAGACCATAAGGACGCGGATGTATGCCGCGATATAGAGGCGTTTACGGATGACAAGGTCATCAACCTGTGCGGCAGGACATCCATGGGGGAGTTTGTGGAGTATCTGACAAGGTGCAGGATGGTGGTGACGAACGACGGGGGGCCTCTCCATACGGCTGTGGGCCTGGGTGTGCCGACCGTTTCCATATTCGGCCCGGTCGATGAGGTCGTGTACGGGCCATATAAGAGCGATGTCGTCCACAGGGTCGTATCAAAAAAAGAGTTACCCTGCCGCCCGTGTTATAAGCGGTTTAAATTCAATAAATGCGATAACAGGCTCTGTCTCGATTCAATCACGGTCGATGATGTCATGAAGGCCTGCGAAGAGGTCATTGCCGCGGGCAAGGAAGAGAGATGAGGATCGCTTTAATCTATCCGTCCATCTACGAATCCGGTTTTAATAAAGACGGGCGGGATATCGTATTTAACCAAGTCCATCCGGGGCTGTGTTACCTGAGCGCCGTCTGCAAGAAAGAAGGCTTAAAGGATATAACGCTTGTGGACTTGAGGACGCTGCGGGGTTGGGATGATTTTAAGGAAAAGATACGCCAGGCCCGCCCGGAAGTCGCCGGGATCACCATGATGAGCCCTGACTATAGTTATGCCATGCAATGCGTCGATATAATAAAAGAAGCGGCCCCCGCGGCAAAGATAGTGGTAGGCGGATATCACCCCACCATAATGACGGACCAGGTCGCGGCGAACGATAAGGTTGATCACATTGTAGTAGGCGAAGGCGAGATAACTTTTCCCAAACTTTTGCGCCGGCTGGAGAGAGGCGAGAGCGTAAGCCGTATAATAAAAGGCGAGATGCCCGACGTGGATTCGCTCCCATTTATCGACAGGGAGCTCTTCGATTGCCTGGAACTACCGTTCGATTTCTTCCTCCCGGTCCCGTTCTTTTCGATACTTGGAGGCAGGGGATGCCCATATAATTGTAATTTCTGTTCTCCGGCCGGCAAACTGATGCACGGCTACAGGATAAGGCGAAGAAGCGTCGATCACGTCATAGAAGAACTGCGGTTCCTTCGCGACGTATACACGTTTAACAGCCTCCAGTTCTGGGACGACTGTTTCACGGAGGATAGGGGTTGGGTAATGGAGTTTTGTGAGAAGTACAAGAGGTCCGGTTTTGACAAGCCTTTCATCGTCCAGACGCGCGCCGATATAATATGCAAAAACCCCGATATGATGAAGGCCCTCAAGAAGGCCGGGCTTGTTATGGCCCAGATAGGTTTCGAGAGCGGCAACGATCGCGTGTTAAAGTTCATGAATAAAGGGACGACGGTCAAGCAGAACCTTGGCGCGGCCAGGATCTGCAAGTCTCTCGGCATAAAGGTATGGGCATATAATATGTTCGGGCTTCCTACGGAGACGAGTGAAGAGGCGCAGGATACGGTCAGGATGATAAAAAAAATAGCGCCATACAGGTCGAGCGCGGCGTTCTTTACGCCGCATCCGGGCAGTCATTTTTACGAATATTGTAAAAAGAACGGCCTGTCGCTCATAGACCATAATGACGCCTTTGCGCGTTATCCGGAAGTAGACAAGCCTAAGATAAAAGGCGTGGACTATGACGCCATGAGGAAGTTGGCCAGGGCGTCGAAGGACCTGTCCCCGGCAGTGAAGCTGAGAATAAGGATCGAAAGGATATTTGCCCATAAGAAGAACAAGGTCTTCAGGATAAGGTTCGCCGAGTGGCTTGCGAAATATCCGTCTTTGAACAAGACGGCGGTTTTAAGGATGATGAATCAGGCATCGTGAGGGGTGATATGCCGAGAGTAAGCGTAGTAATGCCGACGTATAATTGCGCCAGGTACCTGGGGGAATCGATCGACAGCGTCCTTGACCAATCATATAAGGACCTGGAGCTGATAGTAGTGGACGGCGAGTCGACCGACAACACAGACGCTATAGCCGCCTCATACGCGAAGGACCCCAGATTCGTTTTTATAAAGAAGCGCTCCGGCATCGCCGGCGCGCGCAATGTGGGGATAAGGGCCGCCAAGGGCGAGTTCATAATATTCCTCGATTCGGACGATCTTTTGCTGGAAGGGACCATAGCCAAACAGGTGGCTTTCATGGACAGCCATAAGAAATGCGGGATATGCTACGCAAACACGATATATTTCAATACGGATACGAAGAAAGAAGTGATGACCACCTATCATAATTTTTCGGGCGACATATTCTATTACCTTAAGAGGAACAATTTTATCCATCCGTCCGCTGTGATAGCTACAAGAAAGCTTTGTCTGGAAACGATGTATGACGAGACCCTGCCGCCGCACGAAGACTGGGACTTTGTCCTGAGGATAGCGCTCAAGGGCGTGAAGTTCTATTATATAAAAGAGGTCCTTACAAAGATAAGGGTAAGGGGCGGCAGCACGACGACCGGAAACAAGGATTTTAAACTGGCTAGGGACGTTGTCGGATTGAAAGCGAAGATGGTATATTGGAGGCAGTTCAAGAGCGGGATGAACGTCTATTCTCTGAACGGCTGGTGGACTATATACAGGTACCTTAAATTCAAGATAGGGGCGTTCCTTATCGGTTTTCCGAAAGCGGCGCGTTATAACAGGCCCGTTCCCAATGAGTTGGTCGGGTGAAATTTTTCGCTCCACCACAGGGCAGCTTAACGGCAGGCGCCCTTTCGGCTAATTTTGCCGTCAAGAGTATTGAGCTTGGTATTAGTTATATATTTTTTATCTTGCTGTTATGGAGACAACGGCTCTAAAGGGTTTGTGTTGCGGTGCGGCCTCGGCAAAATATAACGCCTCAAGGGCAACCTGCCGTTATCTGCCCCTGCAGTATGAGCGAAGAAATTTTACTAAGGGGGCAGGATAGAAGTAGCTTCGGCAACCGCCCGTAAGTTCCCTGCCCGCCTGAAGCAGTCTCTTGCTGGCAGGCGGGTGCCATCTGAGGAGCGAAAAATTTTACTGAAGGAGTGAGTTTGGAAATTTTTACGGGTGATGCTCCTTCCAGACTTTTTCTCGATAAGGGCGAAGTTTGGGATGGGGCAGTACAGATACGCGCATAGAATATACCGATATGTAATGACTGAATGCCAAGTTAGACCGTTATTTACAGAGTTTAGTATAAAGAAATAGGGAGATTGTAAACCCCAAACGAGCCCTTTAAAAGAAAAAGTCGAAGGAGCAGCAGGACCCGTAAAAATTTCATAATGAGCGAATATTTTCAGTGCTCGAATAACGAGGCTTAGATTGAAGCAGAATACGCAAAAAATATTGAGTGATATATGAGCGAATGCGACATAATAATACCGGTGCTGGATAACCTGGAGCTGACGAGGAATTGCCTCGAGAGCGTTTACGCCAATATACACACGCCGTTCGGTTTGATTTTGATAGATAACGGCTCTGCGCCCGAGACAAAAAATTATCTTAGGGAGTTCGCGGCTTCACATAAGAACGTGCGGCTGATGGAGAATGCTGAGAACGTCGGATGGGTGAAGGCGGTGAACCAGGGCCTTAAAGCGTCGTCCTCCCGGTTCATGTGCGTCATGAATAACGACACGATCGTAAGGACCGGCGATTGGATTTCAAAATTGATCGCGGTCGCGAAGAGCGGGAACGATATAGGCCTCGTGAACCCGTTCTTCCAGGCGAAAAGGATGTGCCCGGAATGCGACGCCCCATTTACCGAGATAGATTTCTGCCGCGGTTATTGCGTATTGATAAAGAGGGAAGTGCTGGACAAGATAGGGCTGTGGGACGAGGCTTACGGGATCGGTTACTACGACGACCACGACTATTCCGTCGCGGCGATACGCGCGGGATTCAGGTGCGTCAGGGCGAATGACGTATTTGTCGAGCACCTCGGCGACTCTACTTTTTGCGCTCTTTTCGATGACGCGAAGAGGCGCGCGTTACACGAAAGGAATAAGAGGTATTTCTATTCAAAGTGGGGCAGGCGGCTGAATATAGTCTTTATTTTGGCGAGGAGAAATAATAATAAATCGGTCGAGGATATCCTCTTGGCGCTTGCGAGGAGGCAGCATATAATATATCTCTGGAATCTGACCGGTTTACGTCTCGCGATAAAGCATATTAATATAAGAGAGAAGGTCGTGCCGCCGATTATCTTTAAACTGCTCCGGTTCATTTCGATCCGGCTGAACGGGCTGAAGAGAGAGTCTAAGAGGTATGACTTAATATTTGTAAATGACGGCCCGTCCGCCCTGGATGATACAGCTAATGTGTATCATGTAGACGCGGGAAGGGACGCAGGCAGGATAATGGAAATAGCCGATAAGGCAGCAAAGGTGGTAGGATAAAATTTTTCGCATCCCAGTCCGGCGTGGAACTTTCGGGCAGTTGCCTCAGCTTCGCCGCAAATCGGCATTGGGCATCACTCGTGTCCAAATTATGATTGAAAAAGCCCAACCGAATCCTTATGATGGTGATAGAACAGAACCGTCACCAACTACCGATTCTCGTCGGTATATAAGGAGGGTTAGGCTATGCACCATAATAA